>NZ_MPPI01000001.1:381714-497214 GCF_001895925.1 Phormidesmis priestleyi ULC007
CGAAGTTGCCGTGCGCGGCTGGAATCTCAAAGACAAAAAAGAAATTGTCGGGCAGGCAAGACGAGGCGATGAAGTCTCGACAATGGGCGGACAAACCAGCGGAGCCGCGATCGCTGAAACTGCTTTTGGTGCGGCTGTTGCGCGAGTCGGCGATCGTCCAGTTCGCACTCAAGCCGAAGCCGACCAACTCGCCAAAGCCCGCTTCAATCACGACGTGCTGACGCTGATCAAAGGCGAAGGCGTGTGTCACGGTTATCCTCTTCTCCGGGCGGGCAAGGTGATCAAAATCGATGGCATCGGGCAGCGATTCAGTGGCAAATATTACGTCACTGCTGCCAGCCATCGCTATAGTTCACGCGGATATTACACGCATTTCACAGTGCAGCGAAATAGTACAAATCGATAATTTTTGCGGGGGAGAGACGATGAATTTATTTGAAGTATTAATTGACACAACCGAGCAGCAGACGATCGCCAGTCGAATTCATGGCGCTGTCGTTGGACTAGTCACAAACAATCAAGATCCTGATGGCATGGGGCGTGTGAAAGTGAAATTTCCCTGGCTCAGTGATCAAGACGAAAGCCACTGGGCGCGGATCACTAGCTTAATGGCAGGAAAAGAACGAGGACTCTATTTCTTACCGGAAGTGGATGACGAAGTGCTGGTAATTTTTGAGCAAGGCGACGTGCGCTTTCCCTACGTCATCGGAGCGCTATGGAACGGTAAAGACAAACCTCCAGCAAAAAACGACGACGGCAAAAACAATGTCCGCTTAATTAAATCTCGTAGCGGCCACGTGATTCGACTCAACGACGAAGACGGCAAAGAAACGATCGAAATTATCGACAAAACGGAGAAAAACAAAATTGTTATTGATACCAGTGAGAACACGATCGCTATCACCAGCAACAAAGACATCACGCTCTCCGCCCCAAAAGGCGCAATCAAGCTAGAGGCACAAAAAATTCAACTCAAATCAACTGCTGAAACCAAAATTGAAGCCAACGCTGGAATGGACATCAAAGCTAACGCCACGATGAACGTCAAAGGCGCAACAATCAATCTGAATTAGTTACAAGACTTACGCATTTTGACCAAAACCTCGGCGGTTTAAGCCACTATGTTGGTCGCAATGCTTGATTCTTGGTTAAAACCTCCGAGGTTTGCGTAAGTCCTAAGTTATTAGCGATTAGCCTCCTCACTCTTATGGGACAACCCGCTGCCAAACAGAACGATCGCATCACCGCCATCGATACCCATATCGTTATCGTGCCGGGAACGCCTCCCGTGCCGACTCCATTGCCGCATCCATTCACAGGCATCATCAACGGCAACCTCAGCAGCAACGTCAACATCATGGGGCTGCCCGCCGCCACAGTTGACAGCACCGCAGCCAACACGCCGCCGCACATTCCCACCCCCCCTGGAACTGCTTTTCAAAACCCACCTGCCAACCAAGGCACGATCAAAATCGGCAGTCCCACCGTCAAAATCAACGGCAAAATGGCAGCCCGCAACGGCGACATTGCCGAAACCTGTAATGACCCGGCTGCCTTACCGATCGGACAAGTCATCGCCGTCGGCACTGTATTCATCGGATAACTTACTCCTCACTCCCATGCCCAAACTCTTTCTCGGACGCGGCTTAGGATTTCCAGTCAAACCCAGCGACGGCAGTCTAGACGTTGCCGAATATGAAGAAAGCGTCCGTCAATCGATCGTGATCATTCTCGGCACTGCCAAAGGAGAGCGCGTCATGCGTCCAGAGTTTGGCTGTGGGATTTACAACCTGGTGTTTGAGGTCAAAACCGCCGCCACCGCAGGTCGAGTCTCACAGGCAGTTCAAGAAGCGCTGCTGCTATTTGAACCGCGCCTTGACGTACTGGATATTGATGTAATGGCCCGATCGGACGAAGAAGGCGAAACGCTGCTGATCAGCGTAGACTACCGGGTGCGATCGACCAACAATGTGTTTAACCTCGTTTACCCGTTCTATCTAGAAAAGAGTGCCAGCTTATGAGCACGCCACCGAAGCTCGATCCACGAACTGCCCAAGAAATTGCCCAACAGGTGCGCGACCTGCTGGCAAAGCCTCCGATCGCCACGCCGCTTAAACCCGACGACAAAACGATCGAGGCGGCACTAGTCGGTATCTTTGCCCGGTTTGCCGAACTGATTATTCAGCGGCTCAATCAGGTGCCCGATAAGAATTTTCTGGCATTTCTAGATTTGCTCGGCGCGTCGCGATTGCCGCCGCAACCTGCTCGTGTGCCGTTAACTTTTTCACTGGCTCCGGGCAGCACACAGGCAGTCGTGCCACCGGGAACGCAAGTTGCCGCACCTCCGGCTGTAGGCGAGAAAGACCCCGTGATTTTTGAAACCGAACGAGAATTAGTTGTGACTGCCGCGCAACTAGCATCGGTGCTTGTCCGCGACCCAGAGCAAGACTTCTACGCCGACTATAGCCCGATCGCTTCGCAGACCGAAGGTAACGCCACTTCAGCCGCGTCTCTGGATGTGCCGATTTTTCGCGGGAATCGTGCGATCGCTCACATCTTATACATCGGGCAGAGCGACTTATTTGATTTGCCCGATGTTAGCCTCGATTCACCGCAGGTTCAGACCTTGACTTTGACGATTAATGTGGCACGACTGCTAGGAGACGGCGGACAGTTGCAGTGGCAAGTTTGGAACGGTCAAATCTGGCAAGATAAACGTCCCGGAGAAGCGCCTAACAATGCTAGCAACCTCGCAGCAGCAGCAACCAATGGCGATTGTCAGATCATTTTCTCACCCAGCTTTAACCAATCGGAAATTAAGGCGGTGCCCCTCAGCACGGTTGCCTCCGAGGAAAGCCGCTGGTTGCGCTGTCTGTTAAAGCCGGACACGCCCATTACCAATTCCGCCACGCCTCAAACTGGCAGAGTTCGCGTTTCTCAACTGCCGCTGATTAATTCGATTCGGTTTCGACTGTCGATCGCTCCACCCACCGACAATCCTTCTCCACTCGCGATCGACGCAGCATTCACCAATCAACTGCCGATCGATTTGACTCAGCCGTTTTTCCCGTTTGGCGAAAAGCCCAAATTTGGCGACACATTTTATTTGGCGAACCGAGAAGCATTCTCGAAAAGCGGTGCCGCGATTACGCTGCAAATCAATTTAACGAATCTGGCTGATCTGGGCATTACACCGACTGGCGAATCGGTCAACCAAAGTCTGAAACTGCAATGGGAGTATTGGGATAACACGGTTTGGAAACCGATCGGCCTCTCAAATCGGCTCGATCCAGGAACGCCCACGACCGACTACGCCAGCAATTTTCGAGACAACACTCAGGCATTTACCCTACGTGAACATCCTGCGCCTTCGGTGAAGTTTAATCTGCCCAATAAACCGCTGAAACCGACGATCGTCAACGGCATCGAAAACTTTTGGATTCGGGTGCGGATTGTGGCAGGCGACTACGGCAAAGAAGCCACCTACGTCCGTAAAACTGACAGCCAACCCGCCAGCTACGACTTCAAGCCTGCCTCGTTTGCGCCACCTGTGATCGGATCGCTCAAGGTAGGGTATACGGTCGTGTTTGACAAGTCAGCACCCGACAAAATCCTCACCTACAATGACTTTGCTTACAGAACCATCAAACGGGCATCGGATAACGGATTCCGACGATTTCCCCCGTTCAACCCCACGCCTGATAAGCCAAGTCTCTATTTGGGATTTGCCGTGCCGATCGATCGCCCCTTCCCCAATCGTCCAATTAGTCTGTTTGTGCAGGCTGCCGATGTGAAGTATGGCGAAGACCTCGTGCCCCTATCGCCCACTACCAGCCGACAGACAGCGAATCCTGGCGACTCTGCAACACACACATTTACCCTGACCAACCCCACAGCTACCGCGGTTAGCTTCGAACTTTCAGCATCTGGACTGGCGTTAATCATTGCAGAGCCAGATCCACCTAAACTCGCTTGGCAGACAACATTAGCATTAGATACGACCAAAGTGCCACCTCCCCGCCCACAACTCGTTTGGGGCAAGATTGAGAATAGCAATAAGACTGGAGTGATCACTCAGACCATCACACTGGCGGCAGGGGAATCTCAGGAGGTAAAAATCGAGGTCAGCATTCCGGCTAATGCCGCCCCCAATAGCCGCGATCGCGGCATCCTTAAACTAATAAAAAGCGACGAACCCGATCGCTCCTACAGCGCCACTTTTGAGACGAGCGCCACTGCCCTACCCGCCAATGAGCGACTGCAACTTTCTTGGCAATATTGGAACGGCACCCAGTGGACAAAATTGAGTGTGCAGGATGGCTCCGAAAACTTCACCCGCTCTGGCTTAGTCGAGTTTTTGCCGCCTGCCGATATTGCCCTGCATGAAGAATTTGGTCAGCCGCCGCGCTACTGGCTGCGGGTGCGTTGGGACAGCGGCGATTATGACGTAGAACCGAGGCTGCGACGAATTTTGCTCAACACAACGATCGCCGCCCAAACCGTCACCCTGCACCACGAAATTCTCGGCTCCAGCGATGGCACCGAAAATCAGCGATTTCGCGCCACCCGATCGCCGATCCTGCACGGGCAGCAGCTTGAAGTCCGCGAACCCGAACGCCCTTCAGCGCAAGAGCGAATCGATTTAGAAGCCGAAGAAGGTCTAGACGCGATTCCGCCCGACGTGCTGGGCAGTTCGCGAGACGTGTGGGTGCGCTGGCACGAAGTCTCTGATTTCTACCAGTCCAATCCCCGCAGCCGTCATTACGTTCTCAATCGACTGACTGGGGAGATTCGCGTTGGCGATGGCATTAATGGATTGGTGCCTCCGATTGGGGTTGGCAATCTGCGGCTGGCCCGTTACCAGACTGGAGGCGGCACCGCAGGCAATCAGCCAGAAGGCGCGATCGTCCAGCTTAAAACCACCGTTCCCTACGTGGATAAAGTTACGAATCCGATCGCCGCTGCCGGAGGAGCGAATGCCGAAAGTCTGGACTCGCTGCGCGATCGCGTCCCTCGTGAACTGCGCCACAGTCACCGCGCTGTGACCCTGGAAGACTACGAAGATCTGGCAATGCTGGCATCTCCTGAAGTCGCCCGCGCCAAATGCGTACCGTTGCTGAATTTGCGACAAAACCCGCAAGCGGTGCAAAACCCACTTGGACAGCCACCCAAAGCTCCCGGCAGTGTCAGCGTGATCATTGTGCCGCGATCGCGCCTTGATGCGGCTGGAGTTGCGATCGATGCTAAACCGCTCCCCAGCCTGGAACTGATCAGCCGCGTCCAAGATTTTCTCAACGCCAACTCGTCGCCCACCGTCGATTTATTCGTCGTCGGGCCGCTCTATATCCGCGTCGATGTCACCGCCGAAATCGCCCTAACTTCCCTGGAAGGATCAAGCACCGTCAAACAGGCAGTCGAACAAACCCTCGCCAGCTTTTTGCATCCGCTCACAGGTGGCTTAGACGGCACAGGCTGGGCATTCGGACGCGAACCCCACCTATCCGATTTCTACGCCCTGATCGAAGCCATTCCCGGTGTCGATTACGTCCGCACTCTCACCGTCAAGCCACCTCCCGACACCCAAGATATCAAAAAAACCCAAGATATCAAAAAAACCGATCGCTTTCTCGTCTACTCCGGCAACCCCGTGATCACCCTCTTCTTCGACCCCGATTAAGCTAACCCTACTCCTCACGCTCATGCCCCTCCAACTTCCTAACCTTGACGATCGCACCTACGACGATTTAGTAGAAGAAGCCCGCAGCCTGATTCCCACCTACGCGCCAGACTGGACAAACCACAATCCTTCTGACCCCGGCATCACGCTGATTGAACTGTTTGCTTACTTAACCGAACTGCTGATTTATCGGCTAAACCGCGTCACCGATGCCAATGTCGGGTCGTTTCTCAAACTGCTAAACGGGCCCGACTGGCAACCCTCCAACGATCTGGCAAACGATATCCGAAAAACCATGCAGCAGCTACGGCAGATTGAACGCGCTGTCACCTGTAAAGATTTTGAGCAGTTAGCGCTGAAAGCAGACGATCGCGTCGCCCGTGCCGAGTGCCTACCGCGCCGCAATTTGCTCATGCAGGATTTTGAAACCGATCGGGCCGGACACATGGGCGTACTAATCGTGCCCAAAACTGCGTTTGAATCTCAACTGCCTGACATTCTTGCCACCGTGCAGAAAGATCTAGAGCCGCGCTGCCTGCTAACCACTCACCTGCATGTTGCCGCTGCCCAATTCCGCAAGCTGAAAATCATTACCACTGTCGTTCCCTTGCCCGATGTCAGAGATGTTGATCTTCAGAACTCCGTCAAGCAGGCGTTGAAGCAATTTCTAGCGCCGTTGACTTCAGACGACAAACCGAATTGGCCCTTTGGTCGCAATGTGTTTGTTTCAGAAATCTATCAACTGCTCGATCGACTTCCTAGCGTTGATTATGTCTACACCGCAAATGACAACACTGCAACTGACATCAAGTTTGATTTACAAATCGATGCCGTCGATCGCAGAATCCTCAACAATAATCTATTGGTTGGAATCGATATCAAACCCTATGAATTAGTCGCCAAACTCACTGACACCGATATTACTGTCCAGATCGATCGCCCCATCAATTAACCTCAACAATCACCATGCCCGACACCAGCAGCTACCTGAATTCCCTTCCCGCCATTTTCAGCGAAGACCCATTTTTGGGGCAGTTCTTGCTAGCGTTTGAGCAGGTTCTCACCGGGCTAGATGCGGCAAAAGATGAACCCAAACAAGGACTCGAACAAACGATCGCTAACCTGTCTAAACTGTTCGATCCCAGTGCGATCGACACCCTGTTTACCGACGATGAGAAAACCTTAAAAGCCTTTCTGCAATGGTTATCAGGCTGGACTGCTCTGAGCTTACGAGCCGATTGGGACACGGGACAGCAGCAGCGATTTTTAGCGGAAATTGTTCCGCTCTATCAGCGTCGTGGCACCAAAGAAAACCTGGCGCAACTGCTGAAAATCTACACTGGATTGTTACCAATTATTGAGGAAGCGCCCGATCGTCCGTTTCAGATTGGGGTCAATTCCACCGTCTCCTCTACGATCAGCGCCGACACTGCTCAGATTGGCGGCGGCACTCCTCATCGCTTTCGCATTACAGTCACGATGAAGTCTTCTTCGACCGATGAATTAGCCCGACAGCGGCAGATTATTCAAGCGATCGTCGATTTGCAGAAACCCGCCCACACCTACTATGAATTGCCGATTTTAATTCGGACTGACACGATGCAAATTGGCAGCCGCTCCACAGTCGGAGTGAACACGCTACTGGGAAGCATTCCTACTGCATAAAACAGGAGAAACCGATGGCTGATATTCAACGTTTGAACTACTTTAATCAACAGTTTTTGGTCGAGGTCGATTTTGAAGGCGAGCAGAAATATCACCTGGATATGCGTCGTCGTCACAATCGTTTGTTGCACACTTCTGGGGTTGCCGAAGGGCTACAAGTCGTTAAAACCGATGCTAAAAAATTGAACATAACGCCAGGAACAGCACTCGATAGCAAAGGCCAGGAACTCGTTTTACTGGACAATTTTGCGATCGACCTTAGCGCCTCCGCCAGCACCTCTGCCGCTAACGCAGTGGTGTTTATCACGATCACTTACGGCGAAAAGGAATCTGACCCGCAGCCCCCGCCACCCGCAACCCTTGTGGGCAATACGCGAGTGACCGAAAAGCCGACGATCGTCGCCAGCACCGCCCTGCCTGACAGTAGCGTCGTACAATTGGCAAGAATCACGCTAGATGGCAGTGGCAACATACCAGGGAACGTAAACGACTCATTTGACGGCGGTGTGCGCGTTGCGGCGGGTTCAGTCTTGGCGGATAATTCTGTGTCTGTGAAGAAGCTGAAAAAAACCCTTTCGTCGCTGTCTGGTACTGACACTGTGACGATTCCACGGGGCGAGAGTAGGCAAATTCCCGCCTTTACTGCCCCGCTTGCTTCAGCCAGTAGCGCGTTTTTAGTGGTGTACGCTTTTTCGCCCACTGCCGCAGCTAAATTTCGATGGGAGCAACAATATAGTACGGCTGGAACAGCACCCAATTTAACCATCAACCAAACGGTGACTTTTACTAATTTGAGCGAGACTCCAATTGATGTGAAATACAAAATTTACATCGTGCTTGAGAGTTAGATTGTGGGCGAATTCAAACGTTTAGGAGAAAACCGATGCCTGGAGATGAAAGTTATGACAGTATTCGACTCAGACGCATTGGGGCTGAGTTTGAGCAATGGCCCAAACTCAGTTGCACCGAGATAGGTGAACTGACGATCGCAACCGACCCTCTATCAATACCCGTCAATCTAAAAGTAACGGGCGCAATCAAAGCAACCTCGTTTCAAGGCGATGGCTCTACCCTGGATGGAGTAGTCAAAAAGACAGGCGACACCATTACAGGCGCACTGACGCTTCAGAACAACTTGATCGTTGATGGTAATGTCGGCATTGGAGCAGCAGCACCTGCCACAAAACTAGAGGTTAATGGCGCGATCAAAGCCACATCTTTTCAAGGGGATGGCTCAGGATTAACCAACCTCTCAGTGGCCGCGAGTCAGTGGCTCAATGGCGCAAGCAGCAGCATTTCTTACGGCACTGGCAACGTGGGAATTGGCACCCCAACGCCGCAAGGAAAATTGGACGTGAGTGGAGACATTCGCGCTGGCAACTCTGACCTTTACTTCACCAAAACAGACCACAATCACACTGCAATTGGCAACACGGTGGGCTGGGCTGCGATCGAAAATGCCGCCGACTATGAAGCGCTTATGATTCTTGGCAGGGCAGGCACTTCCAAAGGTCGCTATGTGCGGCTGTGGGATTATCTGCAAGTCAATGGCGGTTTGGACATCACAGGCAATGTGGGTATTGGCACGACTGCCCCCGATCGCAAACTGGTCGTTCGAGGTGGCGAAACCAGCCTGGAACAGGAAGATTGGCAAACTCCGACCTTACAAAATGGCTGGGTTAATTACGACACTACTTACAATTCTGCTGCCTACTTTAAGGACAGTTTGGGCATTGTTCATTTGAAGGGATTGGTTAAAGCGGGAACTGGCACAATCTTTACGCTGCCTGTCGGATACCGACCCTTAAACCAGGAGCTACATGCGGTTGCGACTCACCCAAATGAAATGGGTCGAATTGATATTTTGACTAATGGACAAGTTTATATGCAGAAAGGCAACAATGCCTGGATTTCGTTAGATGGCATTACCTTTCGAGCAGGCGCTCGTCGATTCAGAATACCCATCGATCGCATTCCCTTTCCGATCGATCGTGCCGTCGTGAATCCTGTCTAATGGCTATAGCTATGAACGCAACTGAGAACGAGCCGCCTGCCCAAATCGATCGTGTAGCCGATGAACCTGAGTAAACCTCAGTTTGACGTTTTTTGGCAGTCTCATTAATGTTCAGTTAAGCATTGTTTGAAGAACGATCGTCCATCTTAAATTAGGAGAACTAACCATGCCTGGAGATGAAAGTTTTGACAGTATTCGACTCAGAACCGCTGGAGCCGACTTCGAGCAATGGCCCAAACTCAGTTGCAGCGAATTGGGTCTGTTAGATGTGGATGTGAGCGACTTAAGATTGGATGGCGGTCGCTCCGTGCAATTTCAAGGCAACGGACAAATTCGCACTGCCGGAAGTCTTCGTATCTTCACTGACACCCCCGTTGCCACCGAAAAACTGACCGTTTTACCTAACGGCAATGTTGGAATTGGCAATGCAGCACCTACCACCAAGTTAGAAGTCAGCGGCACCGTCAAAGCGAACTTATTTCAAGGCAACTTTTCCGGCGATGGCTCTGCCTTAACCAACCTCTCAGTCGCAGCGAGTCAGTGGCAAAATGGCGCAAGCAGCAGCATTTCTTATAGCGCTGGCAACGTGGGAATTGGCACCACAACACCGCAAGGCAAATTGGATGTGAGTGGCGACATTCGGGCTGGCAACTCTGATCTTTACTTCACCAAAACAGACCACAATCACACTGGAATTGGTAACACGCCGGGTTGGGCCGCGATCGAGAACTCCGCTAGTCATGAATCCCTAATGATTTTAGGCAGAAATCAGGGCACAGGCGGCAGCATCTCGCGAGTGGTTAAATTGTGGGACTATCTGCAAGTCAACGGCAATTTGGATGTAACAGGCAACATTAACGGCAGAGTCACCGGGATTGGGTTTGCGTCTGCCTCGGTTCAAAATGGTCAAACGATTCCTGTTCCCTCTGGCTTTACAAGAGAGGAATGCGTATTTTTTGCCTCAATTAAGTTTCTCAACTTTAGAAGTGGTGAAGCGGTTTCTGTAAACGTCGTTGTGGACGGAACCGGGAAAGTAACGATAAACCCTCCGGATAAAGTGGTGGCGATCGGGGTGGCGCTCGCCAAGAAAGGTGGATGGTAAACGTCATTAACCAGGAGATTTAAACATGATTGTTGTTTACGATAAACGCACTAATGAGCTAGTGGGTGTGGCCATGGAAGTGATAGACAACGGCACTTCTCGACAGCCCACATTAGAGGAATTGTATCCTGACCGCGATCGCTCTAACTTGGGATTTTTGCACGTGAAAGATTCTCCCAAATACGCATTACACCCCGATCGCTGGCAGGCAAAGTTTGATGAAAGCGGCACCCCGGTTGGCATCGAACGCAGACCTACTCCGCTCAGACTCTACTTAGCCACAGACGCGATCGACACCGATGGCGATGATTTACCCGAACTGATTGCAGATGGTCAAAGCAAAGCCACCATCACAGTTGAGGTCAAATATGCCAGAGGAGACCTGTTCACGGAAGAACTGACGCTAAATTTCAAAACAACCGGAGGCGCACTTTCGGCGAGAAGGGTGACGACCAATACTGGACAAGCCACGGTTGAACTAACCTCGTCACTGGAAACAGTTTCAGTCACCGTAGAAGTCTCAGCGGAGGGAGCCACAAGTAGCTCTCTAGGGTTTGAGTTTATGCCTCGCAAACAATAGGGTAAAAATAATGAAAGAACAAATCGAGCAGCGACTCAAAGATCTGAAAGCAGAGTTTGAGTCAGGTCAAACAATGCTGGCAGATTTAGAGACGAAGCAGGCAGCTTTGAGAAGTACCTTACTGCGGATTAGTGGCGCAATCCAGGTGCTAGAAGAACTCCTGACCGATGCCAAAACTTCTGATGAAAATAATGCTCATTCGCCTCATCCTGAAGTGTTTTTGCAGCCTGATAAAGCCTAACAATTGGTTATATCAACAACGATCGCCCATTCTACAATTGGAGAACAAACATGCCTGGAGATGAAAGTTTTGACAGCGTTCGACTTAGATGCGCCGGGGCCGTCTTTGAGCAATGGCCCAAACTGAGTTGCAGCGAATTGGGTCTGTTAGATTTAGATGTGAGCGACCTAAGATTGGATAACGATCGCTCCCTGCAATTTCAAGGCAACGGAAAAATTAGCACTGCCGGGAGTCTGCGCCTGTTTACAGATGCTCCGGTTGCCAGTGAAAAATTATCAATTCTAGTCAACGGCAATGTTGGCATTGGCAACCCTACGCCAACCACCAAACTGGAGGTCAATGGCACCGTTAAAGCTACATCTTTTCAAGGAGATGGCTCCACCTTGACGGGAGTGGTCAAACAAGCGGGTGACAGCACCCTGACTGGTTCGCTGACGGTTCAAAATAACTTGACAGTGCAAGGCAACTTGGATGTAACGGGAACAACCACCTTTCGCAATATTGAACAGCATCAGGGAGACCTGGAACTGGGTGATGCAGACACCGATCAAGTGAAAGTGCATGGCAGTCTACGATCGACGCATTCTTCAGGGTTGCTGCAAGTTAACTCTAGTTTGACAGTGACCGCTAACTCTACGACCTGGAATGGATGGTACGAAGCAATCAAATTTGGTCAGAGTGCTCATTCTGCAATAACTCATCCCGGTGGAAACTTACTGTTTGGTTTGCATAGCGATCGCCATTTCTATTTTGCGGATATGGCAGAAGGTCAGTACATTATGACGATCGATGCTAATCCAGCCGGGGGCGGCAATGTTGGCATTGGCAACATGACACCAGATGCCAAACTTTTTGTTCAAACTTCGTCAAAAAATGCGGGAAATAACACCGCTGTATTCTATGCTCCAAATATTGGTCCCAACTTCTCGCACGTTCACTGGGGCGCAACGGGAGATTGGTATATTCGCTCTGCTGCATCGACTGGGAAGGTGGTTCTGCAAGACACCGGGGGCGAAGTCAGTATCCCTGGGGGTCGCCTGAGTTTTGGCGCTGCGGTTCGTCAAATGATCAATCTGTGGGCTGAAGATTATGGCATTGGTGTGCAGTCCGGCACCACTTACTTCAGGTCTGGAGATAACTACTGCTGGTTTAGGGGTGGTCGTCATAATGATGCACGAGACAACCCCGGTGGCGGCATAAGACTAATGGCACTCAATGGGGCAGGTGATTTGATTCTCTCAGCCCGCACCAACCCCAGCGGTAACCCATCAGGATCACCTTGTCGAGCATTAGTAGATAACGGTAACAAGTTAATTATTAACATTGCCAATGACTATCCCCAAGGAGTTGATATTGTTAATGGCAGATTTGTGTCATCTCGTGAATTGAAGCAGAACATTGTTGAGTTATCCACTGAGGAAGCGGCCGAAGCGTTAAACGGTCTCAATCCGGTGAGGTTTAGCTATAAAACAGACACTCAAGAAACCCGTCATACTGGCTTTATTGCAGAAGATGTTCCAGATTTGCTGGCATCTTTAGACAGAAAATCAGTTGGGCCGCTGGACGTTATCGCCGTTTTAACGAAAGTGATGCAAGCCCAACAAACCACGATCGCCACCATGACAGAGCGCATTAACCATCTAGAAGCCCAGTTTGAATGAAATTTTGAGCAACACACCCAAACCATTAATTTGACAAATGGTTTCACAAACCGTGTTTCTATCAGTTTGCAAGCTAGGATTTGAACATTCTCACATCAGCGGGAAGGTTTTATGGGAGACCAGCGATCGGATCAAACTACCACCCTCGAAAGCAGTCGGCAACAGAGTGCTGCGCCAACCTCCAAACCGCCGATCGCGACTCATGCTTCTCACCCACTGCTGCAACTGCAACAACAACTCGGCAATCGGGCTGTCACTCAGTTAATTCAAGCAAAACTCAGCGTCAGTCAGCCCAACGATGCCTATGAGCAAGAAGCTGATCGCGTTGCCGATACTGTGATGCGGATGCCTAATCCGATCGTGCAGCGCCAACCTTCTGAAGAAGAAACGATTCAGGCAGCCCCGATCGGACGCGTCACGCCACTCATGCAGCGACAGGAAGAAAAAGAAGAACCTGTGCAAATGCTGCAACGGCAAGTTGAGGAAGAAAAAGAACCTGTTCAGATGCTTCAGCGACAGGTTGAAGAAGAACCAATTCAGGCAAAAGCAACCCAATCAACGCCTGCTGTCACTTCCAACCTAGAAACTCGGATTCAGACGATGCGCGGCAGTGGACAGCCCCTTCCCGACTCCACCCGCGCCTTTTTTGAACCGCGCTTCGGCTACGACCTCAGCAATGTCCGCATCCACACCGATTCTCAAGCCAGTGAGGCTGCTCGCCAACTCAACGCTCAAGCCTTTACCTTACGTCAAGATGTTTTCTTCAACGCTGGACGCTATGAACCCCAAACCAGCCAAGGCAAGTGGCTTCTGGCACACGAATTAACCCATACGATCCAGCAAAACCCAGGAGCCTCTCTGGTAGCGAAGCGCAAAATCGTGCAGCCGCAGCCAGAAGGTGGGACTGGGCACCCTCGCTTGCAGTTGCAGAAAAACGGGGCGATCGCCATTTCTCAAAACTCCAGTCCTACAATCCAGCAAAAAGTGAGTGGCAGTAAAGCGCCCACTTCCCCTGCTCAAGACCCAGCCTTTCAGGCAGTGGTCAAAAAAGCAAAAGCTGCTGCAAAACAACAAAAGCACCATGAGCCTGCAAAAAGCAAAGCGGCTCAAGCTCAGACTGCCGCAGTGCCTCCTGCGAACGATGTTACCAGTAAGGCCGCAGGCAAACAGGTGCAGCAGATGGATCAGCAGCAACCCAAAGCCTTTGACCGCAAAGCCTTCAAAGCTGCCCTCGTTGCCAAGATTGCCGCCGCTGCCCCCAAAAATCTGGAGGAAGCCGACAATTTCAAAGAAAGCGGTAAAGTTGGGGCTGTCAAAGGTGAGCTGACCGGACAGGTGACTAGCAGCAAACAGCAGTCGGGAGGAGCGATCGAGGCTAAGGTCAAAGGCACCCCCGACCCCAGCGGCATTGCGTCCAAAGCCGTCACGCCCTTACCGCCTAATCCGTCGGGTGCCCCTCCCAGAGCGATCAATGCCGCCCAAGCAGCGCCCAAACCTAAAACTGCTGCCGAGATATCCCTCCAAGCTGGAAGTCAATCTCTTGACCAACAAATGGCTCAAGCCGAGGTGACAGAAAGCCAACTGAAAAAATCGAACGAGCCGGATTTTAAGACTGCGGCAACTGCGAAACAACAGGCGCAAAAAGATGCAGTCACCGCTCCTCAAGCCTATCGCCAGGGTGAACAGGGAGTATTAGCGCAAGCGCAAGCGCAGGCAGTCACGACAGCAAAGGCGCAACTGACTGGAATGCACGCCGTACGCGGGCAAGCGCAAACTAAAACTACCACTGCCCAACAGCAAGCCAAAAACCAGGATGAGCAGAAGCGCAAGGACGTTGCGAATGAACTTCAGACTGCTTATGCTCAAACCAAGAAAGCGGCTGAAGACCGCCTCGCCCGCTTAGACACCGAGGTCAACCAAGCCTTTGATTCGGGGGCTACCGCCGCCCAGCAAAATTTTGAGGATTATGTTACCCGGCGGATGAAGACCTACAAGGATGATCGCTATGACAGGATAGGCGGAAGCATTCTGTGGTTGAAAGATAAACTCTTGGGCTTGCCGAGTGAAGTGAATGCTTTTTATCAAGAGGGCAGACAGCTTTATATTGCTCAGATGGATGCGGTGCTCGATCGGGTTTCCATTCTGGTCGAAAAGGGGCTAAATGAGGCAAAAGCTGAAATTGCCAAGGGCAAAAAAGCAATTGAGCAGAAGCTATCAGAACAGGAACCCTCTTTGCGAAAAGCATTACAGGAGGATGCCAAAAAAATCCAAGGGCAGTTTGACCAGTTAGAGCAAAGTGTTGACGATAAGCAAAATCAACTGATTGATTCTTTAGCCCAAAAATATAACGAAAAATTGCAGGCGATCGACACTCGCATCGACGAGATGAAAGCCGAAAACCGCGGCTTGGTCGATAAAGCCATTGATGCCATTGCTGGAGTGATCAAAACCATCCTAGCGCTGAAAAATATGCTCTTGGATGTGCTGTCAAAAGCCGCCTCGGTGATTGGCAAAATCATCAAAGACCCGATCGGCTTTCTGGGTAACCTGGTGGCTGGCGTGAAACAGGGCTTCATGAACTTTGTTGGAAATATTGCCTCGCACTTGCAGAAAGGATTGATGGGCTGGTTGTTCGGCGCGATCGCAGAAGCCGGGATTCAGATTCCAGAGAGCTTTGACTTGAAGAGCATTCTCAGTCTGGTCATGCAAGTGCTGGGGGCAACTTGGGCGTTCATTCGTGCCCGTGCGGTGAAAGCCTTGGGTGAGAAAGTGGTCAAGACGATGGAAACCACCGCCGAGATTTTCCAGATTCTAATGACTCAGGGCATTGTGGGAGTGTGGGAGTACATTAAAGAGCAACTCAGCAGTCTGAAGGATGTGGTGATTGAAGGCATCAAGTCCTTCGTTAGCGACAGCATTATCAAGGCGGGAATCACCTGGATTATCGGATTACTCAATCCTGCTGGGGCCTTTATCAAAGCCTGCAAGGCAATCTATGACATCATCATGTTTTTTGTCGAGCGGGGCAGTCAGATTATTGCCCTGGTTAATGCGGTGCTTGATTCGGTTGGCGCGATCGCCGAGGGTGCGATCGGCGTTGCCGCCAGTGCCGTAGAAAATGCCCTCTCCAAAGCCGTTCCTGTGGTGATCAGCTTCCTGGCTGCCCTGCTGGGTGTCACTGGCATCAGCAAGAAGGTTCGAGAAATCATCGAGAAAGTTCAGGCACCTGTCAGTAAAGCGATCAATTGGCTGATTAACAAAGCCTACAACTTAGTCAAATCTGCTGGCAAACTTCTTGGATTTGGCAAGAGCAAAGATGATAAACCAGATGAGCGTACAGATCAGCAAAAGAAAGCTGACCTTGACCAAGGTGTGGGTGAAGCGGATAAACTCATGGCGGAAAAAGATGCAACCCCCGACAGCGTCAAAACAAAACTGCCTACAATTCAATCGAAGTACAAATTAACTTCGCTTCAGTTACTCAAAGATGCTGAGGATGAATACCATATAGAAGCCAAGATTAATCCCGAAGAGAAAGGCCCAAAACATAAGCTGGGTGGTAAAAAAGGAGTATCCTTCAAGCTAGCTCCTGGTGGCTTTGCAGCTCATGAGGAAGACATCTTATCATCAGAAGATGCGGATAAGAAGGTACATCTTCTAACTAAACATGGTTCAAGAGTTAATTCAGTTTACTTGAAGGAGCGTCTTGAAGAGCCGCTGAAAAGATTTCGGGAGGAACGCGAAAAAAGAGAGAAGCTCTATAAAGAGCAAATTGAAAATATAAGGAAAACAATTGATGAATTATGGAAACAAACTGAAACGGCTAAGCCAGACAAACTTGAGAAAATTTTGAAGAGAATTCAAGGAGATAAAGGTCAAGGTCTAGAAGCCCAAGTGAAAGATATACAGAGCAAGCTTCGCTGGTTGTTGAATATTAAAGAAGACGACAAATCTGCGATTGAATATGCATTGAATACAGAATGGCACTTGAATATAACTTTTCGAGCGACTAAGTTTTATGATCAAAAGATCATGGAGAAAGCAGTAACGGAAGCATTAGAACAGAATCAGGAGAAAATCGATAAAGGCTTTACTGATAAAAATGGTGGTTCCTTAGAAGTTGGGACAACATTACGCCCGCCAATCAAGCATAAGTTCTCTCAGAATTTAGGTGTGGGCTATGAACTAGGTTCAAATATGGAAACGGTTCCAATCGGTTCCTTGAACCATGTTGTTGTAGTTATTGTACTCACAGACAGCGAGAAACGCCTTTACAAAGTAGAGACTGCTCACCCAGAGCGTTAAGAAAAATCCAATGATTAGTCAGGATGATTTAGATATTGTTAGTGAGTTTCTTGTCAGGTTCTATCACCAAGAACCTGATTATTTTGAAGCCACAATAAGAGCTTTGCAAGTTTTAAAAGATCGCCATCAATATAAGTGGGAGTTAGCAGCGGCATTCAGGAAGGTTCTTGAAAGTTCATTGCCTGAAGACACACTAAGAGACCTTGTACTCTTCAGTGCCAACCGCTTTGTTCAAAACCATGAAGATGCTAAAGCCGTTCTCAAGAGAATCTATGATGATAATATTCTTTACACTGCGGTTGATTTTGATGACCTGAAAGATTGATAAATAAACAGAAGTTAGTAGGGTGAACACTGCCCACATCCATAAATTTGCCGCGATCGCCCCACCCCAAAGCAAAATTCACAGGCGCGATCGCTCGTGCATTCGCCAGTGCATAGTTAGATTGAATCGATACTAAACAAGGAGCGATCGTTCAAAGAGGGCACGACGTTGATTGTTGAAGCGCGATCGCTTCCCAACAAAGCCGCTCCAGATTCCTAAGAAAAACTACGCTTCAAAGTGGGTGGTGACTGCTGAGTTCGTCGCCGCTGTAGCCACAGTCCTAGCAGCAAACCAACGCCTACGATTCCTGTCATGTAAGCAAGCGAAATCAATCGAACAACCAGCGGCGGCGCAACGCCTTCTACAGGAATATTCTGAGCGACTTGAAATGGCTGAAACCGTCGTGTAGAGGTTGGCTGAGGCGCAACTTCGACCTCAATATTATGGGGCGCACCATCAAAGAACTGCTGCTGCCATGCGAGTTTTCCGGTGCTGTCTGGAATGCCCTGGTAGGCAAACGCAACCCAATTATTTTCTAGCTGTGTGGTTTTGATCCGTAAAGCTACATCGGTGACAGGTTGCTTGGTTTTGACATCGATTACACCGACTTGCAGTTTAGCAAGTTGACCCACAGTAGCACTTGAGTCACCCGAAAGTTGCATCTCTAAACCCTGAGATTGCACTTTGGATGGCTTGTCGGATGTAGGCACGTCTTCTGTCATGTGAGACATTGCCATCGACCTATGAGATTGACCCAGTTCAGCGCTGATGTTGACATAGAGGAGAGCCGCGATCGCCACCACAGTCACGCCACTCAGCAACAATCTCACCCGTTGCGGTGCAATTTCTCCTGGCTGAATGGGTTGCCCACTGCCAATTAACCAACCACCTCCTAGCCCTGCTGCTAGCAAAATTGCTGCCAAAATGCCAAAGTTACGATATTTAACCCAGTTCTCTGGCACCGATAGAGTCAGAGTTTGGTGAATCGGTGCAAAGGCATTGGGGACGATCGGCATCACATCTACCAACAGTTGGTAAGTTCCTCGAATTGGCAACATTTGTTGAATCTGTAGCTCACCCTTGGGCGCTAGAGCTTCTAGATCTAACAGCGTTGTGCCTTCCGAGATCGGGAAATCTGTTGTGAACCAGGGGTTTTGCGATCGAGTCAGAATTTGCAGCCGCATCTTGGCGTTTTCTACAGAATGACCTGACTCATCTATTGCTTGCAGTGTCAACTGCACCGGGGGTTGGGGGCTGGTTGCCTCCGCTTCAAATGGTTTAATCTCGCTTACAACTGGGCGGGTTGTTAATCGTATAGAAGGTTGGGGAGTTTGGGAGAACCCGATCCAACCATAAAGGATCATTCCTATCAGACAAATCACACTGATAAGCGCTGAACGCTTGAACTTTGACATCGTTTTATTCTGCAATCACAACACAAATGGGCTGAATCTCAGCCCTAATGACAACTCACAAGCGCAGTGTGGTGACGCAGTGAATGCACTTTGTCGTGAATAGCTGGATAGGTGGTGAAGTAAACAGTCCACAGGATCAGTGCGAAAAGTGAGACGTAAAGGGCTGATTGCACCGGAACTGATAGCGTCCGCTGTGCGATTTTTTGCTGAACTGAAGAATAAGATTGAGTCGTCATTTTGTACCTCGTAAATGAGACGATGTTAGGCGATTCGGCAGGCGTTCTGACTTGGAGAATGCAAAATTAAAAATGGTAAGAAGCACACATCCTACAAATTTTTCATTTCTAATTTTTCATTTCCTTCACAGTTGCGGGACAGCGGTAGAGTTTCACTACACTTTCCCTGTTTCCTCTGACGGCTGCTCCCCGTCAGAACCGAGTCGTGAACTCAGCATACTTGATCGGGAAGATTTTAGAAACGTTTTAGAGGATCTGCTGCTTCAATAGACTTCCTGCATAAATACTCCGTTCTCACCCTATTCCCCAAAGAGAAGGGAGCCAGAATCTTATTCCCTCTCTTTGGGGAGAGGTTTAGGGCGAGGGCGGTTCAGATGCCAGATCATTTGTTGCCAAGCTAGTATATGAAAAATTGGCGGCTCCGACTGCTGACGATTCTGTGGGCTGCAAACAGTAGAATAGGCGGTGTGATCAGTCCTTTAAATCAACCCAAAAGAGATGACGCGGTGCTGGGTGGTCAGGTGACAGCCCCGTCGGGAAGTGTTGTGCTAGGCGGGCTAGATGGAATCAAACGACGGTTTGCCAGTGATCTCATAGACCAGCGCATCGCTGCACTTCGAGAAGCAGGGAGCGCCAGTGTCGGGTTGGATCTGTTGATTCAAGGGCTGCAAGACTCGTCGCTTGTGGTGCAAAAAGTGGCGTATTTGCTGCTGCAAAAGCGGTGTGAACTCAAGGCAAAAAAGGCGTTAGACGACTATAGCCCCTATGCGCTGTTTGAATGTCTAGCAACCTTGGCAGGACACGCCGCAGGAGTCACCGCGATCGCCATCGCCACGCGGCGTTTTGTCTACCGTCCTGATCAAGAGATTGTCATCAGCGCCAGTCGAGATGGCGTAGTTAAAGTCTGGGATTTGCAGGCACAAGAGGAACTGTTTAGTGTGAATGTCTGGGCGATCGTGTTTGCGATTTCTATCGACCCTGACGAAGACAGTTTCACGATTAGAACCAAACAACAGCTTATAAAATCCTGGAGTCTCAGAACTGAGCAGCCAGTGACTCCTGCTCAAAAACAGCCGAGAACGATCGCGTCCGTGACCGTAAACGAAGGCAGACACTTAATTAGCGGTAGCCGCAAAACCATCAAAATTTGGGATTTACACGCCGCACGAGAAGTCTGCTTATTGCAAGGGCATTCCAGTTTAGTGACAGCAGTCGCAGTGAGTCACGATCGCCCTTTACTAGTCAGTGGCAGTGAAGATCAAACGGTTAAAATTTGGGGAGTTGCTTAGTCTGAGACAGAAAATTGACGATCGCTTTGAGATTATCGATACTATTTAAATAGCCTCATTTGATAATTATCAGTCTTTTAAGATCATATTTCTTAACCTGTTGTTTGAATGACTCTCATGACACACACTATTTCGCAAATTAAACGAGTCAGTTTTTTGACCGGAGCGTTAATTGTATTGAGCTTCTTGTCTCATAATGTGGCGGCGATCGCACGCGCTGTCACTGCTTCCCCACAGGTCGCCCAGACCAATCAAGACGGTTATCAAACCTATCAAAGCCAGCGTTTTAAGTTCAAAATTGACTATCCGCCTAGCTATCGCTTAGATGCCACCGAAGAAAGTCGCGGCATACGGCTTCAGCCAACAACGAAAGATCAGACTGGAAGCATTGTGATTGCAGCGTTTAGCAATCCTAATAGACTTTCTGCTCTGGAATGGGTGAGCCAACAGACGGCGGAGTCTAACTTCAGCAATCGCCAAGATACTCCTAGAAGCTATAGCTTTGCAGGGCAGCCCGCGATTTCTTACCCGTGGTGTGACAAAGTGTGTGCAGATAACGTGGTGTTTCCGAGTCGCGATCGCCAGACGATCATGGTGCTCACCGTTCTTTATGACTATCCAGCCGATCAAATTCGCTGGGACTTTCAATCCATTATCGGAAAGTTTCGATTCACCTCGTAGCCATCGCTTTAAGCAGATGCGGCGGTAACTCGACCAAAGCGCCGATCGCGCCGTTGATACTCCAACAATGCTTGATGAAAGGCGACTCGATTGAAATCTGGCCACAAAACATCGGTGAAATACAGTTCTGTGTAAGCAAGCTGCCAGAGTAAGAAATTACTCAAGCGAATCTCGCCACTCGTACGAATCAACAGATCAGGATCAGGCATCTTTGATGTGTCGAGAGCGTTAGTGATCAGTTGTTCACTAATCGCGTCTGATCGAAGTTCTCCCCGTTCTACTTGCGCTGCAATTTGGCGACACACTTGCGTTATTTCAGTCCGGCTGCCGTAGTTGACTGCAATGTTAAGTCGAACGCCCTGATTATTCTCAGTCGCAATCATCGCAGTGTGTATTTCGCGTTGTAAGATGTTTGGCAATGTCAATAAATCTCCAAAGAATGAGACTCGCACTTGCTCGCGCTGCATTTCTGCCAATTCTCGACGCAGCAGCCGCTCAAACAACAGCATCAAAAAGTTGACTTCCTCGATCGGGCGGCTCCAATTTTCGGTCGAAAACGCATAGGCGGTCAGCGCTTCAATTCCCCAGTCTTGGCAGCACCGCACCAGGTCTTTGAGCGTCTTAGCGCCGTGACGATGCCCAACAATGCGGGGCAGTGCTTGTTGAGTTGCCCATCGACCATTGCCATCCATAATTACAGCGACGTGGCGAGGCAAGCGATCGGGGTCTAAATCAGACGGAAGCGTTGAAAAAAGATTAGAAGACATGGGGATTTTATGCGTGACTAGGTGAACAGGCGGGTTTCTCATGCTTGATTTTTCCCAAATAGACTCTGCAAATAGTCGGGCGTTAGACTCTGATTCCAGCGCCAGAGATGCCACAAAGTGCGTAAGCAGGTAAACGAAAAGGTGGCTCGGTTTGTCCAAGACCACGATCGCCACGACAGAACGTTCATCATCCGGTGTAAGGTGCCAATCAAACTGCTGCGTTCAGCCCGATAAGTGACTTGCCCTTTCATAGTTTTGAGCAGCGTCAGAAAAATGTGACGCACCGAAGATTCTGGAAACGCCCAGACCCCAAACCCCCAAAATTTAGTCATGTGGTTGATTTCGTCTTGCGCCAATTCTGCCAGGATGTCGTGAAGCGACCCGGTAGAGTGTGCCATCAACCAGAGATATAAACAGGTTGCTCCATATTCTGTCGCGATGCGGTGTAGCCCAGGGTGCGACCTCTACCTGATACTAAAGTGACTCAAGCCTCCTGCTGATAAGGTTTTTGAACGATTTCACAGTAGTCCTTTTGATTATCCATTGATCAATTTTACAGGCACTCAAAACCCTTATGGAGCAAAAGGTAATCGGTTTTTTCCAATGTATCGGATGGAGGTCGCACCCGTAGCCCATGCCGATAGAGGTCAGTGCGAAGATCGCCCGACGGCTCATATTGACGGACAGCACGAGGCGTTGGGGCAACTTTTTCACCCGCAAGCTGCCCATAAATTTTGAGCAAAGCAGGCGTATGCTGGCGTTCTTCTTTCTCCCATAATCCGGGTTCTAAGAGTACACCGTCTGAATCAGTCGTGCCTCCCACAAAGCGGGCAAGCGGTGGATGCAGCGTTTCTAAATAGCGCCGACTCGTCTCGGTATAGGCACGAATCGGCGCTTCGGTATCGATCGCGCCCACCAAAATCGAAAGAAACACGTCTGGGTCAATGCCCACAATCTGCTGGTGATCGAGATGCCAATCAATCAAACTCCAGGGGCGCGGTTGCGGATTCTCAAATTGCACTGGCAGATCTCGCAACCGTTCATGAAGGTGTTCAAACGAAAGATAGCGATCGAGTAGCCGATTGATTCGATCATAAATGTGACTCTCATTTCTAGAATTCTCACTGCATGAATCGGCGTTGACGAGTCTACAATTAGGCGCATTGATCATAGAATTTTCACCTTTAGCGAATCGAAAATCTGATGATTTGAATCGGTGTAAATCAAGCAATTGTTGAGCTGCTGACAGCTTATAAAGAAACCCAAGGGTTTGTCAGTCGGGCGAAGTCGGCAATTTAAGGATTTCAAAAAGTCGGAAAAAGTCGGAAGCCGACAGGATAGACTCAATGCATCTATGGTGTGTCACGATCGATGGATGCTGAAGCCGTCTTAACTTGGGTGGATGCCCTAATTGTTTCTAACACTGGAAAACGCCTCAGCGACCTGCAAAGAACCGTTTTGCAAAAGGTTTGGCAGGGGCACAAATATTTAGAAATCGCTGCCCACTATGGCTGCACCGAAGGACACGTCAAAGACGTTAGCGCCGATCTCTGGCAATTTCTCTCAAAACAGCTTGGCGAAAAAATCACCAAAAGCAACTGTCGCACCGCCCTATCTCGTTATTTTCAAATCGCTCCGACTGCCAAAAAATCGGCTAGCCTCAGGCCTCACTTTGTCGGACGCACTGGTGCGATCGCTGACCTCGACGCGCTGATTAACCAAGGCGCAAAGGTGATTGTGATTCAAGGCGAAGGCGGTTTAGGCAAAACCACACTAGCGCAGCAATATCTTCAAACTCAAGGGTTTGACCTGGTTTTAGAACTGTTGATGGCCAAAGAAACCCAAACTATCACTTCAGCCGAACGGGTGGTCGAAGAGTGGCTCAAACAAGACTTTAATCAAGAACCCGGCATCGAATTTGGGGTGACGTTAGGACGACTGAAACGACAACTGCACGATCGTCGAATCGGGGTGCTGATTGACAATCTAGAACCTGCCCTCGATCAACAAGGTCGTTTCATTGCTCTTCATCGTAGCTATGTTGAGTTGTTTCGCGTCTTGGCAGATGCCAGAGTGCAGTCTGTGACGCTGGTGACGAGCCGCGATCGCTTGTGTGAGTCAAGTCTCAACGTCGCTCACTATCGGCTTCCAGGCTTAGATCAACGCGCCTGGAACGAATTTTTCACCCATCGAAAGATCGCGATCGATGCCCCAACGATCGAAAAGATGCACCGCGCCTACGGAGGCAACGCCAAGGCAATGGGCATCCTCTGTGGGGCAATTTGGGAGGATCTAGGGGGCGATATGGTTGTCTACTGGCAGGAAACACACGGCGATTTGTGGGTGACGACCGATCTAAAGGATTTGGTGGCAAATCAAGTCAACCGCCTGCAAAGCCTTGACCCTCAAGCCTATCGCTTATTTTGTCGGTTGGGATGCTATCGCTATCAAGATGTGCCGACTCTGACAGCGCAGGCGTTGCAGTGTTTGCTGTGGGACGTTCACCCCGATGATCATCGAGCCACGATCGCGTCGTTGCGAAATCGCTCTCTAATCGAGTGTCATCACAACGAATATTGGTTGCACCCCGTGATTAGAGCTGAAGCGATCGCTCGGTTGCGAACGAGTGACGAGTGGCAAATTGTGAATGCGAAAGCCGCAGAATTTTGGACGACCCGTGTTGAAACGATCGAGACCACAAAAGATGCTTTAACCGCTTTAGAAGCTTACTATCACTATGTTGAAATTGACGATTTCGAGTCAGCAGGCATTGTCATTCTAAAGAGCAGAAATAATCAATGGCGGCAGTTTTTACCTCTGGGCAGCACACTCTATCGAATGGGATTAGTGCAGCCTGTTCTTGCTGCTATTAGCCAGATAATTTGTAATATTCAGTCCGATCAAAATTTAAGTGAACTCTATAATATTTTGGGTGACTTACGATGGATCACGGGCAATATTCATGACGCGATCGAGTGCCAAGAAAAGACGATTTCTTTAGCCAATCAAGCGATTAAAGTACTCACATTCACAGCCGAAACAAAGCGCCAGTTTTATTATCTAAACATGTTAGCCGTAGACTCACAGTTGAGCATGGGTCTCTATAAAATCGATTTATGGGAACTCGAAGCAGCGGCTTGTTTATTTCAGCAAGTGATCCGATCCGCGCAAAACACCGAGCATCATCGTTGGGCAGAAAAAGCGTCTGTTTGTTTGGCACTTGTCTATTCTTATTTGGGGCAGCGAGCAGACGCGCTGAGTTTAGCCGATGATATTCATCACACGCTTTCAGCCCCATTAGTCGAGCAGTCTGTAAGATTTGCTTATTTCATGCAAATTCTCGGTCAAACCTACCTCAACTTAGGCAATTTTGACCGAGCGATCGCTTTATATCGTCAAGCGCTCACCTTTGCCGAAGCCGGACACTATACCCAAATTAAAGCCAAAACCCTCAACGGATTTGCGGAAATAGATCGTCAGCAAAAATCATTTAAAACTGCCCTCACTCGACACATAGAAGCGATCGAGCTTCTCGATAGAATGGGCGCAAAATGTGATCTAGCAGACGCTTATTTTCAGTTAGGGTTAACTTATCAAGCCATGCAAGAGATAGGCAAAAGTCGAGAGAGTTTCGATCGGGCAATACGTTTATTTTTAGAAATGCGCGCCCCTAAGCAGGTTGAAAAAGTACTCAAGCAAGCGACTCCTTGACGGCGCGATCGGTCAAGGTTAACTGAAAGCTTGCAGCATTTTTAGTCAGTCCGTTGACCCGCCCTGAACTGAAGTTCGGGCGGGAGAATGCCATGAACAACAGGTTCTTATCGCCCAGATGACACAGGTGCAAGATCTAAATCAATCAATTGTTTTTAACAGAAGAATAGTCTCTTGGAAATACTTTATTGGTTCCACAGCCCTAACTCAGGCTAGAGGAGAGGTGACGCTGATCTTTTTAAGATTAGCCTCAAATGTTCGTAGCTACAAGCGGCTTGAGTGCCGTTCTTCAACCTGTTATCGCTGTTGTATCCACAGCGCTGAATCCTTCTCGTGATCTTCGTTTTAGAAATTTGACAAACGAATAACGCAAGAATACGGCGATCGTAGGCAACGAGATCAACACACCGCAGAAATCGCTCGATGCCTCGCTTAAATTGCGTCACGATCGCCCACTCTTTAACGAACAAATGACTCCAGAACTATCGAGAAGAAAGTCACCGGAGCAGGAGCCGCCGCGATTGCCCTTGGCAGCCCGCTTTTGACTGAAACCGCAGACGCGGCATCTACACCTGATGCTCAAATGAAGGCAGTTCCAGACGAATTAGCCAGCTTTGAAGCCCCTCCGATCGAGCAACAGTCTTCCTTTAATGCGCGCAACAATGCGACGATCGCCAATGCGGTGATGGGTGTGCTTGCCAAGCGGGGTAGGCCTGCGGTTGAAGCAGTGGGAAATGTCAGCCACAAATTGATCCCCGGCCCTGAAGGCAGGGCTGGTTTATTAGTAAGAGAAAAAAGCTAGACTCCCTATTTCTCCCTTGATCGCTTTGAACATTATGTACAGAGGCAACCAATTCATAAGGGCTTCAACATCATTCTTTTTTCAACAAACCAGTCCTGCCAATTTTGGGGGACTTCAAGCCCAGAATTGAGATTCAAAGTCCCCCAAAATTGGGAGATTTAGGGGACAGCCCGGATTTGCAACCGTAGCGAAAAGCTTCATCGAATTCACGTTAATTTACAATCCTAAGCGCCCACTTCTGAAGTCGATTTTGTTGCAACGGTGGCTTCTGCCAGCTCTTTCTCTTTTGCCAGTCTGCGCTTTTTAGCATAAAGCTGAATGATCGCCGCCATTGCCACGATCATGGCAAAGATTCCCCAGGCGGTGGCGCTAGTGGGTAAATTGTTCTTAAACACTGCCAACATCACGACAATCACAAAAAACACAGTCGGCAACTCGTTAAACCAGCGAAACTGTTGCCCAGTCATTTTGCATTCGTCGGCAGCGAGTCGCTTCATGATAATTTTGCAGTAGTGGTGATAAACCAGCAAAACTGCAACGCAGGCAAGTTTGGCGTGCAGCCAGGGTTCTTTGAGCACGTCTGGTTCGGTGGTGACCAGCCCGATCGCCATGACAACCGTCAACAACATTGCAGGAGTCATGATGATGCTATAAAGGCGCTTCTCCATGATCTGGTATTGATTTTTGAGAATGGTGCGCGCTGGCTCTGATTGTTCGTCAGCTTCTGCGTGATAAACAAACAGTCGAGGTAGATAAAACATTCCTGCAAACCAGGCGACAATTCCCACAAGGTGAAATGCTTTGAACCAGAGATATGTCATAAAAAATTCTTCGAGATTTTGAATTACGAAACGAATCTGCTCAAGGAGATTGAGACGGACTATCTATAATTCTCTAATATTGAGGCATCAAGCGGTAAGCGCGTTGGCAATTTGAAATCTAGAATTACGATCGTAGGCTGTGGAAAACTCTAATTTATATAAAAATTGAATTGCTAATCCACGCCCTGGGCGATCGGGCTACCTCGTTTTGCTAGAAACCAGTACATACATAGTTCTCAGCCATAATCAATCAACTTTTGAGCTAGATTTCTCTTTTGAGGAAAATTTAAACCGTCTTTGCTAAAAGGTGATAAAGTATGGAGCGGTTCATCTCAAACATCACGAGAGAATCAGGGTTTGAGCGCGTAAATTAAGAAAAGCCCTTCACAGGCAAAAAGTTTTCCACAGAGCAGAAAAACCGATTCTGCTGGATCAGTTGATCTGTGGAAAACTTTGAATGTTCTGTGGAAAAGCTAGAGGGCAATTCTAAAATCTTTCTGGATCTGCGAACCCTTAGATCAGTCTACCGTCGATCGCTGCTTTACTTGCCCAATCAAAACCTGAATGCCTAAGCCAAATAGCCCGACGGCAGCTAACCCAAAAATTCCGGTGCCCAAGGCGCTTAACCCAACCACCAATGTTCTGACTGCAACGGCAATATTGATGGTGGTGACGTTGTGATATTGCAAAGGTCTGTTAGCGAAAGCGAGGGCGATCGATTGAGTCATGTTGTATAAAACCAACGCAATTCCACCCGCGACGAGCGAACCCAAGACGCACTGGAGAGGGCTGGGCATTGCGTTAGATCGAGTCTTGGATTGAGAAGATTCAGACGAAGATTCAGGCATATTTCATTAACTGGTTGCTAACCGAACTCCAGACGGACAAAACCTCGTAACCCAGAGATCTAGATTGGGGTCAGCGATCGCCCCTTTCATCTGCTCTCTAACTTGCTCGGCGTGGGCTTGAGACTCGACTAGCCCAAAAACCGTAGAGCCAGAACCAGACATCATCGTGCCCAACACCCCTAAACTTTGAAAGCGATCGCGGAGCTGCTGCACTTGCAGATATTCGGGCAACACGACGCGCTCAAGATCATTGTGGAGTAGTTTACCAATTTGAGCGAGATTTTGCTGGGCGATCGCTGCCATCATTCCTCTAGACTGCTGTTTTCGAGTCTCTATCTCACTCACACTTTTTGGATAGGTGTCACCAAACTGCTGTCGGTAGGTTTTATAGGCCCAGGGAGTCGAAACTGGCAAATCGCGATATTTGGCCAGCACCACATATATATCGTGAAGATCGGGCAAACCGTCTAGTTGTTCTCCCCGCCCGGTCGCCAGCGAGGTGCCGCCTGAGATGCAAAACGGAATGTCTGACCCTAGCGTTGCACCCAACTCTTGCAGTTCGGAGTGGGTGAGTCCTAAATTCCACATTAGATCTAGACCGACCAGCACCGCCGCCGCATTGCTAGAGCCACCTGCTAACCCTGCGCCCAGAGGGATGCGCTTCTGAATATTAATTTCGACTCCCCCAAACTTGGCAAAATAGTCTGGAAACTGCCGCACCATCAAATCGGCGGCTTTGTAAGCCAGGTTTGTTTGATCTTGAGGCACATCGGGATGGTTGCACCGAACCTGAATCGTCTCTGCCCCGATCGGGCGCACGGTCACTAAATCGGCTAACTCGATGCTTTGCAGCACCATCACCAACTCATGGAACCCATCGGGACGATCGCCCACAATTTGCAGATAGAGATTAATTTTTGCTGGAGCAACGAGAGAATAGGAGCGCATAAAAAGTTGGGGGTCAGGGTTCTGGGGTCAGGGTGGGTGAGCCATTGCCCACGACTTCTACGGTGTTGCTGAGTGCGACCCAATTGGCGACGCTGAGATCTTCGGCACGAGCTTGAGGGTTGACTTCTAATTGTTCCAGAATCTGGGTCAGTCGATCGCCTTCGATCAAACTCTTCAAATTGTTTCGCAGCATTTTGCGCTTGCTAGAGAAACCAAGTCTAATCAGCGTCTCCATTTGTCGCGGATTGTGAGCCGGGTTTTCAACCAGACGCGGCCGCAGACAAATCACCGCCGAATCTACTTTTGGCGGTGGCTGAAAGGCTTTAGCTGGGACATCACAAACAAACTGACAATCTGCTAGATATTGAACCCGCACTGACAACGCACCAAAATGGGTCGAGCTAGGATTGGCACACAGCCGCAGTGCCACTTCTTTTTGCACCAGTAGCACGATCGAGTTAAAGGGATTGGGATTGGGACTTGCGATCGTGCCCAGCAATTTTTCTAAAATCGGCCCAGTAATGTTGTAGGGAATATTGGCGACAACTTTTTTAGGATTTTGAAAGGCAGGTGCAGGTTCTAGAAGTTCGTCAAAGTCAATCGATAAAAAATCTCCTTGCAGCAGCAGAAAATTTTTGACTTGACCCAGTTTTTTAGCGAGAAGTTGACACAAATCTCGATCGATTTCAACGGCGACAACGGCTTCAGCTTGGGCTAATAATTGCCGTGTCAAAACGCCTGTACCTGGCCCAATTTCTAGGACTCGATCGGACTTTGATAACTCTGCCGAACTGACAATTTTAGCCAATGCCTTTTCGCTGCGGAGCCAATGTTGACCAAATTGTTTGCGGGTTTTGGTCACAATTTTACGCAGGTAAACCAACTAACTGTCCAGCACCGGGAATCACCGTGCCGATCGTGGATGCTTTAATTGTTTGAGACGCAAAAAATTCTAGGGTTTCTGCTGCACGATCGGGCGGCACAATCACCACAAACCCAATTCCCATATTAAACGTATTCAACATATCGATCGGGCTAACGTTTCCTTGAGTGGCTAACCAATTAAAGATGGGTAAAACGTCCCAACTATTTGGATTCACTTCAACTGTTTGGTCTTTTTGCAAACAGCGAGGCAAATTTTCTGGCAGCCCGCCCCCCGTAATGTGCGCCATGCCATGAATGGGAATCTGATGTTTGAGCGCCGCCAAAATCGGCTTAACGTAAATGTGAGTCGGAGTCAGTAGAACTTCACCGAGACTTTTTCCAGCCAGAATTTTGGGACGATCGCTCCACTCAAATCCACGATCGCTGACAATTTTGCGAACCAAACTAAAACCATTGCTGTGTACGCCGCTGCTCGGAAGCCCGATCGCTACATCTCCAATTTGCACTTGAGAGCCGTCTAAAATCAGACTTTTTTCGACAATACCGACGCAGAAACCTGCTAAATCATATTCATCTGCCTGATAAAACCCTGGCATCTCAGCCGTTTCTCCACCTAGCAGCGCACATCCTGCCAACTCACACCCTTGCACAATGCCTAACACGACCTCTGCCAGTTGTTCGGGTTGCAGATGCCCGGTTGCTAAATAATCTAAAAAGAACAGTGGCTCTGCTCCACAGGTCAGCACATCGTTGACGCACATGGCAACGAGATCAACGCCAACCGTATCGTGACAATTTAAGGTGTGAGCGAGTTTGAGCTTAGTGCCCACGCCATCGGTGCCCGATACCAAAACGGGTTCTTGATAGCCTGTCGGCAGTTGAAACAATCCGCTAAAGCCACCAATGCCGCCCAACACTTCGGGGCGATAGGTGCGTTTAATCATGCTGCCGATGCGATCGACAAATGCCCGCCCTGCTTCAACGTCAACCCCAGCCTCTCGATAATCCATGAAATGAACACCTCTGTATCCGTCACCAATGCTGAGTGCTGCAATTTTGACCCACGCAAAATCACTGAGTTTTTCTGGCTGTGCAGACACAAGACTTCAGCATACCCTACAAACACTGTGAAGCTAGTGTGAAGTTTTAGTAAAGTTCCTAATCGCAGCAAATCTTAAAACTTTTCTAGAACCATCGCAGGATAAGGCTTTGAAGTCAAACACGCAGTGTGAAGGTAACATGAAGTTTCTTTGCATACTGATAGCACCCTGATCCCCTGGGCAAAAACTTCATGGTAGTCTGTTGCAGTTCTGTAACTGGGAGTAAAAAACGGAACGAGTACGAGTTAACTAAAAGCCTCTTGCAAATTTGCAATCTGCTTACCGAACTCAGGCTCGATGGCAAATGTCCTTCACACACGGAGATATGAATCAAAAACTTATTAGCGGTCTGACTGCAACCCTGTTGATCACTACCTTGTTAGGTCTCAACCAACGCAGTAACGCCGAATCATCCCCAGCGGTGAGTCAAGCTTCTGAAGCCGATCAAAATTCTCCACCGCGCCCGCATTCGCCGATAGGCGATGTTGTCAAAGTCGGTGAGCAACAGAGCCAAACCCCGTCCTCAGAGGACTCGATCGCCAAGATTCAAACCCACGAGCGCGCTGGACGCAAAGCCGCAACGCTCTATGTTCGCAACATCCCGGTTCTAACCTTTGTCGGTTCACAGTCAGCCTCCTCTAACGGCGTAAAAATGGGAGCAACGCAGACTGATGAATCTTCTCAAATCGCCAAACTCAAGTCTGGTTCTGTGAGTGCAGCAGCAGCACCTTCTTCAGATCAGCGTCAGAATTCTACCCAAACTTCGCAGTCTGATCCGGTCACAAGAGCCACCGCGATCGCTGCCAAACTCAACCAACTCTATCGCCAAGGGGTCGATGCAAAAGGCATCACCGTCAGATGGAAGCAAGCCCCCAACGGAAAAGGCGATCGCTACATCATCGAGGCTAACAAGACGACGATCGTGGCAGTTGATGCCGATACGATTTTGCCCGACACCACCAAAAACCCTGAGCAAGATGCGCTGCAAGTTACCAATCGGCTTCGTCGTCTGATCGGAGATGCCGCACCGCTCAAAGGAGTGCCTAACAAGCCAAACAATGGAGGACAGCAGATTTCTCTAGGCCCGATTAAGCTTCGCATTAATGGTTGGGCATCTTGGTATGGCCCTGGATTTGATGGCAACGCGAGTGCGAGTGGTGAGACTTTCAATCAAAATGCGATGACGGCGGCTCATCGCTCTCTGCCATTTGGGACACAAGTGCAAGTCACGAATCTAGATAACGGACGATCGGTGATTGTGCGAATCAACGATCGTGGCCCTTTTTCGGGCAATCGTGTGATTGACCTTTCAACAGGAGCCGCCCGTGTTTTGGGAGTCATCCAAAGTGGCATTGCCCCAGTGCGCCTAGAGGTGATGAGTTCTCGATAGTTCGTCTGACCATTAACCACATGAGTTCGATAGAAGTGGTTCACTCCGAACATCTTTGCTGAGCTGAAGGCAGTGTGAATTCGGGAAGCCCCCTAAATCCCCCAATTTGGGGGATTTAGGGGGCAGAAGCCGCTGAGAACGAAGCGAAAAAACTCGTCGAACTCACGTATTAACCGTAGGGACATGCCATGCCGTGTCCCCGTGACCCAATTAGGACACGACATGTCGTGTCCCTACGATCAGATTAAAATTCCCTTAACCCAATCAAAGGTCGCTCGGTTTCTTGTTTTGTCAAACCTTTGCTTTGAATCAAAACGCCGAAGTTGCCGAGTCCCATTGGGTTCATCAGTTGGTGAAGCGCGTCACGACGAAGAATTGCATTCTGAATGTCTTGAGCATTTTTAGCGTCAATTTGACTGAGCGCCGTCAGTCGATCGCTCAACCCCAACGCCATTAAAAATAACCCTTGCTGGGTAAATCCTAAAGTTTTTAAGCCACAGCGATCGCCCTGCCCCTCTAGTGCGGTGAAGTCAACGTGAGCCGTGATATCTTGTTGACCCACATTGATATAAGGATTGTTGTGATGGCTATGCTGGTAGTAACACTGCAACGTTCCCTGCGATCGTCTGGGATTATAATAGCGAGTCGCGGTGTAACCATAATCGATCGTTAAAATATAGCCACGCTGGATACGATCGCAGACTAAACTCAGCCAATCTAATGCCGCTAAGTTGACCTCAGTCCGATAGCCATCTGGGTAATTAGGCGAGAATAAATCAATTCCGTTTAGATCAAAATAGTCAGTCAACCTCGAAGTCGAGGGTTCATCAATCACCTCCGCAAATCCGTTCGGCTGTGCAGTGACGTAAATCTCTTGGAGTTTGCGATCGGTCAATGTCACCAGATGCACCGGAAAAGCATCAATCAATTCATTTGAGAAGACGCAACCTGTGATCGAATGAGCAGGAATTTCGTCTAGCGATCGCCACTCAATCTTCACCTTTGCTTGCCACGACTTTAATCGTTGCTGCTGCTCTGCCATCAAAGCGGCGGCTTTCTCAACAATCACATAGTCTAGACAAGCGAAACAATCAGGATGATGACGTTGCAAACCGCTCAAAACATCTGCGGCTAATAGTCCTTGTCCGGCTCCTATTTCAACTAAGGTGAATGACTGAGGCTGACCCAAAATTTGCCACATCTCTGCAAACTGTTTAGCCAATAACTCACCAAAATCAACCGCTAAATGGGGCGAGGTGAGAAAGTCACCGTGCGCCCCAATTTTTCCGCGATTTGCAGCATAGTAGCCATAGTGTGGATGGTAAAGCGCCATCTCCATATACTCAGCAAATGAAATCCGACATTCGGAACTGTGGAGAATCTGCTGAGTAATCAAACTAGAAAGGTCAGATGTGCGATCGGGTAAATCGTTCACAGTAAAAATTAGCCTCTGTCTGACCTCTAAACCCTAACATCTGGCTCGTTAGAGTTGAGTTAAGCGATCGCAGCAGGAATGACTTCCTTCTTAACCGTTTCAAAAGCGATCATAAAATCAGTCTGGGGTCGGGTTTGCTTCAGCACCTTTATATAACAATCGGCATCGGTGCGGCGACGGAAGCGAATAACTAACTGACGTTGAAGATCGGGCAGGGTTTGATAGACAGCCCAGGGAGTCAATTGCTCTTGATAATTCATAGTTCTATTGGGGTGAGGAGTAATAGTTGACGAAATGGATGGAGTTGACAAACTTTAGGGGAGCGGTTCAGGACGTGCCGGGTCAGATGCTAGATGTAGCGTTACTGCTCTTTGCTTTCTACTAGTGATAGCGGTTAATTTTGAGATTGTCAACCCTTAGCTCAAGCAAACTTTTAGTGGTTGTATCTCCAGACTTTTGCACTACAAACTGCTTTGCCTAGTGAAGAATGCTGTGGGCTTTGGGCACGATCGAAACTCTCGCAACTTCCGACCTTAAAAGCTCAAAAGGCATAGCCCATGAACTTAGATTTAGTTAGATATTAAGTATCCTGACTTAATTAAGAAGCGTACGTTTGCACCAGTCATGATGCACATTATGCAAGTCAGAAAGAATTTTATAGAGGCACCTTTCAAGCACTGAGAACTTACGGACGACAAAGCATTTTCAGCGCTCTTAACTTTACTAACACTTTATACTACCCTAAAACGACTCAAGTTTATGAATTTCGTTCTTTTTAACCATTGCGTCTTTTTAACCATTGTGTCGCAGATTGAAATAAAACGTCTAAAGGCTCAACATATGGTGTTTAAATCTGATTTTATAATCTATAAAGAACAAGTAAAAAAGTCAGTGGTTTTACGGAGCTTGACGAAACACAGGGTTTAGACAGTGGTTGATATCACTGAGAGCTATGACGAATTCCATCACTCCCTTAACGATTCGTTCAACGTTTTGAGACAAAAAATAGGGATGCACCAAAGTACATCCCTCCAAGATCAAGAGACTTTCAAGACATTTTGTTAGCGATCGACCGATCCCATAATGATATCGATGCTTCCTAAAATGGTGACAATATCTGCCACCTTCATGCCTTTTAGCAAGTGGGGCAAAATTTGCACGTTGTTAAAGTCAGCCGCCCGAATCTTCCAGCGCCAGGGAAATGGGTTGTCGTCGCCCATAATAAAGATGCCTAACTCGCCCTTCCCGCTCTCAACTCTGACGTAGTGTTCGCCTTTGGGAATCTTGAATGTCGGTGCAATTTTCTTGCCGATGAACTGATAGTCAAAGCTATTCCACTCAGATTTTGGCCCTTCTGCCATTCGCTTCGCTTCTAAATTCTCAAACGGGCCGCCGGGTAGAGCCGCGATCGCTTGTCTGATAATCTTGACCGACTCGCGCATCTCCCGAATTCGCACGATGTAACGGGCAAAGCAGTCTCCTGCCGTCTCCCACTGCACATCCCAGTCAAAATCGTCGTAGCATTCGTAGTGGTCAACTTTTCGCAAGTCCCAGTTAACGCCTGATGCGCGCAACATCGGCCCAGACAGACCCCAGTTAATCGCTTCATCGCGTGTAACAGTGCCGACTGCCTCGACCCGCTTGCGGAAGATCGGATTGTCGGTGATCAGCCGCTCATATTCATCCACTTTGGGCATGAAATAATCACAGAAGTCTTCGCACTTGTCAATCCAGCCATAGGGGAGGTCAGCCGCAACGCCGCCAATGCGAAAATAGTTATGGTTAACCATGCGATATCCACAAGCCGCTTCCCACAGGTCATAAATCAGTTCGCGTTCGCGGAAGATATAAAAGAACGGGGTTTGCGCTCCCACGTCTGCCATGAATGGCCCAAGCCACAGTAGATGATTAGCGATGCGATTTAGCTCTAACATGATGACGCGGATGTGACTAGCCCGCTTAGGAACCGTGATTCCGGCTAGCTTTTCTGGCGCGTTAACTGTCACCGCTTCGTTAAACATGCCTGCGGCGTAGTCCCATCGACTCACGTAGGGCACAAACATAATGTTAGTGCGGTTTTCGGCAATTTTTTCCATGCCTCGGTGCAAGTAGCCGATCACGGGTTCGCAGTCGATCACGTTCTCCCCGTCGAGGGTGACGATCAGCCGCATCACTCCGTGCATTGAGGGATGGTGCGGCCCCATGTTGAGAACCATGGGTTCGGTTTTGGTTTCGAGCATTGCCATAGATGTTCAGCCTCTCCCTTACAGATTTTGGAATAGCCCTGCTTCAGTCTCGGATCATAATAGGCGACTGGCAGCAGTTGAGTCGAAAGCGTTTAATTAGCTGAATGTATATCGTTGCTCGCTTTTGTTGCGCCTTCTTAATTATAGAGATGGCTGGCTGTAAACGTTGACTGGAATAGATTTAGCTGACAATGAAGTTTTTGCAGAAAATCAATAGAGCGAAGTCGATGTTGAACCAAACCGATGCTTCTAAGATGGGAAAGACAGGCAAGATCAACAGTGAAGGATCTAAAGTTAACGGTGGGTGATGTGTTTGGGTGGCTAAAACTATGACTTCTGTATCGGATGATTCTGATTTGGCGATCGCGCCTGAGTTTTTACACATTCCAGTGCTGCATCGCGAAGTCATCGAGGGTTTAGCGATTCGTCCTCACGGTCACTATTTAGATGCAACGGTTGGCGGGGGTGGACATACAGCACTGATCTTAGCGGCAGCAGACGGGGTGCGTGTCACTGCAATCGATCAGGATGATCAGGCGATCGCAGCGGCAACCCAAAAACTAGCAGAATTTGGCGATCGAGTCGAATTCCAGCAAACTAATTTTGCCAATTTCGATCCAGGAGAGACGAGGTTTGACGGCATTTTGGCAGATTTAGGCGTAAGTTCTGCTCAGTTTGATATTGCCGATCGAGGGTTTAGTTTTCGCCATGAAGCACCATTAGATATGCGAATGGATCGCGGGCAATCGCTCACCGCCGCCGAGATCATTAATCACTGGGATGAAACTAAACTTGCCAATATTTTCTACACCTATGGCGAAGAGCGGCTCTCACGAAGAATTGCCCGACGAATTGTAGAGCGGCGACCCTTTCAGTCCACAACCGAATTAGCAGAAACGATCGCGCATTCGGTGCCTCGTCAATATCGCTACGGACGAATTCACCCTGCAACTCGCGTGTTTCAAGCACTTCGCATCGCGGTCAATCAAGAACTCACCGTTTTAGAAACGTTTGTCAATCAGGCTCCACAGTGGCTCAAACCAGACGGGAGAATTGCGATGATTAGCTTTCACAGTTTAGAAGATCGGATTGTCAAACACCGATTAAAAGAGTCGCCGTTGCTGCGAGTGTTAACCAAAAAACCGATCATTGCTCAAGAAGATGAGTTAGACGAGAACCCTAGAGCGCGATCGGCAAAACTCAGAATTGCAGAGCGAGTGGTTGAGTAAATGGTTGTTAGGCTGACCGGACCCAGCAGAATGCCATATAACAGTTGACCTGATACTATCTAAAGGTAAGCTCAAGGGAGAAACAGATGGAGAAGGCATTTGGATTAGAAATTCCTGAAAACTTGGAAGAAACCTGCGAACTTAATCGAACGGCTTTAGTCGTCTACGATATGCAGGTAGGTATTTTTAGCCAATTAAGCAATGGATCTGAGATCAAGTCACAGGTTGTAAAGGTTCTTCAAGCAGCAAGAGAAGTTGATTTACGTATATTTTTTATGCGCCACATGTCGCTGCCAAATGAGCTATCAGGTGTATTCCAACTCAGGACGGCAAAGGCATGGCAAAAAGCTACCTCAGTTAATGATGTTAAACCCTGGTTTCTTCGTGACTCACCCAGTTTTCAACTCATTCCAGAGATGATGCCGCTTTCCTCTGAAGCAGTTTTCGACAAGATCACAATGTCGGCCTTTGAGAGTACTCCTTTGGATATTGCTCTGCGTGATTGTGGTATCCAAACTGTTATTATTGTGGGCGTGGCAACCGAAATCGGCATTGAGCCAACAGTTCGCCATGCGGCTGATCTTGGCTATATCCCTGTTGTAGTTACTGATGCCTGTGGAGCAGGTAATGAAGAAGCTGGTCAGCGTGCGATCGCGAGTCTCAGATTCATGGGAGATGCGTTTTTCTCAACTGTTGACGAGATTTGCCAAATCCTCTACACAAAAAAGGTTTCTAAGTAACTCCAATAGCTTCGTACATTATATGTCAGCCTAACCATTCAAATGCATCGGACGGTCGAGAGTCGTTCGCACTGAGTTCGAGTTCATCTGCCGCCGCTGATTTGAGCCGTTCTCAACTTACACTTTGACAGAGAACAACGGGCAAGTCAGAGGCACTTTTTAACAATACATAACCGACTATGGCTGCCTCCACATACCCGGCAGCTTGAAGTGCTGTTAAACACGCATTTGCTCGATTGGCATCAACACTCGCTAACAAACCGCCCGACGTTTGCGGGTCAAACAACAGTGGATAGTCACGATGATTGTTAGCTTCATCAACGTTCGCGATCGCTTGACTCGATCGCAAGTTTTGAGGATAGAGAGAACTAAAAATTTCCTGTCGAACTGTCTGTCGTGCGCCTTCTAAAATCGGTAGTGCAGAGAGATCAAGTTGAACTGACAGACCTGATGCACGAGTCATTTCAACCAAATGGCCGAGTAAGCCGAAGCCTGTAATATCGGTGCAAGCAGTTGCGCCATGAGTCAGAAAACAGACAGCAGCTTGTTGATTAGAGATCAGCATTGAGGCGATCGCGCCATCGATCCAACTCGCTTTTGCCTGTCGCCGCATTTCGGCTGCAAACAGCGTTCCGGTGCCGATCGCTTTCGTCAAAATTAGCACCTGTCCCGGTTGCATTCCACCTTTGCGAAGCAGCCGAGTCGGATCGGCGAAGCCATTACACGACAAGCCAAAGGCTAAGTCTGCACCCTCAACCGTGTGGCCTCCGATTAAGACGGCACCTGCTTGCTGAAGTGCTCTGACTGACCCAGAGAGTAGCTGATAGAGAGTTTCTTCTTGTTTGGCTTCTGTAGCGTAGGGAATCGTCGCGATCGCCAATGCACTCTGCGCGGTTGCTCCCATTGCAAACACATCGCTCAAACTGTGATGAGTACTGATTTGACCAAACAAAAAAGGGTCACTCAACAGTGCGGGGAAATAGTCGATCGTTTGCACCAACACTTTCCCGATCGGAACTTGCACAACGGCTGCATCATCGGGCGCGTCTAAGCCGATGAGAATATCTTGAGATTGAGCGATCGGCTGGTCTTGCTGGATGCGTTTGAGCGATCGTTCTAGTGTATTGCCCCCAACTTTGGCACCACATCCCAAACATCGCATCAACGGCTGACTCGGATCTTTACTAGCGTTCTCGGTATCTTCTGTTGCCATTGATGGAAGCTCGTGGAAACGTCGCATGAATGTGCGATCGATACGATCTTTAATGCGCCATAAAAGTGCAGAATTCCAGCCCACTTTCCCATAAGATGCGACGGCAGACTCGTCTCCGGTGCCAATTAAGCTGAGATAATTTTTCTGCGGATGGTAAGGCTGCAACGGTTTATCGAGAACGATGTTTTGCAAATTCTTGAAGAGTGGCTTGCCCTGCCGGACTGCAAAAACTCCCGCTTTGGGACGAGCATAATTGACCATTGTGGCAATGTCTCCCGCCGCAAACACCTGCGGGTGAGAAATGGACTGCAACTCATTGTTGACGAGAATGAATCCTTGCTCATCGACCGCTAATCCGGCTTTGCTTAACCAATCAGGAGCCGATGCTTGCGTGACCCAAACCGTCGCATCACAAGGAATTTCTAAGCCAGACTTGCTGACGATCGTCCCTTGGTTAATTTCACAAATCTTCTCAGACAAGTGCAGATGAATTCCTCGCTGAGTCAGTAGGTTATAAAAGTGATGGCGTACCCAAGCATTATGTTTGGGCATCAGTTCAGCCCCACTGTGGAAGAGATGCAGCGTCAAAAGATCTTTCGACTGTCCAGCCTTTTGCAAAATGTCGTGCAAGCGATGCTGCATGTTGAGGGCTAACTCAACACCACCCGTTCCACCTCCCACAATGCTGAGAGCTAATGGTTTCTCAGGGGTTTGCTTGAGAGAATCGGTGAAGCGATTCCACCACGACAACAAATGTTGAACAGGTTTTGCGGCAATGCTGTGTTCTGCTGCGCCTGTGACGATCGGCATTTTCGGCGTACTGCCAATGTCGATCGATACCCAATCAAACGCAACTGGCGGACGGTTTGCACACAAGACTCGATTGTTCTCTAAATCCAGTCCGATCGCGGTATCGATGAAAATCTGAGCTTGAGCAAATTGACAGAGCGATCGCAGATTGATATGACAGTCCTCATGGTCATAAAACCCAGCAATGTGCCCCGGCAGCATTCCCGAATAAGGCGTGTCGGAGGCTTCGGTGATCAGCGTTAGCCGCACTCCGGGCAATGGGTGCATCCCAAACATTCGGAGTACGATCGCGTGGCTGTGTCCACCCCCGATCAAAACGAGATCTTTAACTATGGGCTGGGGCGATCGTTTCATGTCTCAATTTTAGAGTGACGATCGTGAACTTTTCATGCTCTTTTCTTGGCGCACGAAGCATGGGTAATTTCGGAGCGATCGTGGACAGCCTTTTGGCTTTCAAAATCAAGGTAAGTTCAAGCAACTTGTAGAAAGTTGTTGCACTATTAATAGAGTTGAACGTGGGGCGGTCGCTTTTGTTAGGGCATTTATCTAGTGCCAGAAATAACAGCTATAATCAGTCTTAGTAAAAAATGAGACAGTAGAGTAGATCTTCAATGCCTCCCAGGAAAAAACATTTTCTGCCTAACGGAATATCTATGACTCTACTTATCTGGTGTTTGACCTCAGTAGGGTTTGCGTTGACACCAATGTTATTTGTATATATCGGTGCATTGTTAACAGGCAAACATTTGGAGCCAGGTTTTAATGGGTTTGTCCAAGCAGTGTCATCTAGGGGAGAGCTACTTATCGTAGCTGTCGCTTTACTTGGGGAAGGCGTAAGTGACATGTTACAGAAATCATCGGCGAAGAAATTAAAGATTTCTGTGGGCGGATTTGCGTGTTTAATACCTCTGATTGCGTGCTGCCTCTTGTATGCTCACATTCAAACATCCAGCGCAGCTTTAAATCAGAATTTAATTCTCTTAATATCGAGTATCGCTATCATTTGGGCTGTTTGTATAGGTGCTGCATGTAAGTTCTTCGCTAGATCCTAAAATTAAGTCACGTCAGTGGTAGGAGTTTAGAGATAGTCTGTTTGGTCTGTTTGATGTTTTTGGTGTGTCTCTAGGAGTTTCAGGTTGCCGACACAGAAGCAGTCCAATACAGCAATTTTCGTCTGTCAGCTACTCTCGAATTTGTACCAGCCAATTCAGATCTTTCGCTATGATCAAAAGCTAAAAACGCTTTATGTTCAGGCGGGAGCAACTGATCAAATTGCGCTCATAATTGATGAAGAAGGAATTTGGAACTTTGTTCTATGATGCAAAATCTTGATCAACTGACCACTCCTGAATTGAAGCGCTATCTTTCAGAACATCGGAATGACGAGGAAGCATTTCGTGCAGCGCTGCAAATTATTATGAGCCGCCAAGATCCTAATGCTCCTCGGCAACCTTATCCGTTTGACCTTGATGATCCTGAGCGCGAAGTAGAAGCCATCCTCAGAGAGAAACTCAAGCAAGTTGAGTAGCGGCGATCTAAACATACGATCGAGCGGACTGTCGAAAGCTGCTGGTAAAGAAGACTCGCACCAGTTACTAGTATCGATCGGATCAACAGTCCGATCGTCATAGGTATCTTCGGGTTACTAGAGGAACTTCTACCGGAGTGACTGAACAACAGAGCCTTGCTAGAATAGAAACATGAAATACCCTCTCCACACCGTATCAAAGCCTGTCTCTGGCAGTGAAGCTGAGAAACTGGCTCAAGCCATTCAAAGTGGTGGCTACATTGCGAATGAAACCGCCCTTGCTCTGATGCAACGGATCGCAGAACGTCGCCGTCGAAAGTCTGCAAATGCCGCCAAGTAGTAAGTTTACAAGTGTTGACTTCTCCGAGATTCCAGTCGAGCGCGTCACTCCTACACTGGCTAGGTTGGGTCAAGGATTTCGTTGTTCGCGAGGAGAATTTGTTACCTATTGGCGACAAGGGCGTATCCAGCGGGAAATTAACGCCCGGATCAGTCAATGTTGGATTCTGCGATGCGAAGATTCTTTAGCTGGTTACATCACTCTCATTGCTGACAAACTGGAGATTGACCAACCGATTCTGATTGACGAAGGCGTTCAATATCAAATGTTTCCAGCCATCAAAATTGGTTTGCTTGCGGCTGATCGACGGGCAAAGGGTGTCGGTCGTCGGTTAGTAGAGTGGGCGATCGAATACGTAGCGAGTGAGATCGCACCTACGATCGGGGTCAGGTTTAGGACAGTGGATGCCCTATATGACGCGGATTTGACACCGCCTTACGATGCTTCTGGCTTTTACGAAAAGTTTGGGTTTCGTTTTGCCAACATCGAAGAAGCCTTGCCACCGTCCACCCCCTACCGCACGATGTATCTTGATCTCAAACCCTTGATTGATCTGTTGGATGGCTCAGATTCTGACTAACAGCCCTGTTGTAAGTCAATCGCATAGGGAGGATTGGGCGATCGCGTGGCTGTGTCCACCCCCGATCAAAACGAGATCTTTAACTATGGGCTGGGGCGATCGTTGCATATCCTAATTCTAAAGTGACGATTGCTAACCTTTCATGCTCTCTTCTTGGCATATCTAACACGATACTTTCAGCCTACTCTGAGTTATCTGTAAGGGCAGGAACTCCTTGCTGAGTTATCGTTAAAGCAATGTTGGGTAATACTGGAGAACAGTCAAAGTGACATTTAGCAAATTTAGAGAAGGGGATTTTAGAGAGCATGTTGATCCAAGCACTGTAGCGATTGTGCAAGAAAACACTGCTTTTGCACTTGACCTTTACAAAGCATTGCAAGGAAAAGATAACCTCTTCTTTTCTCCCATACAGCGTATCTGTGGCATTCGCTATGACCTATGCTGGTGCTCATGGAGAGACAGGACGGCAAATGGCTCAAGTTCTTCACTTTTTAGTAGAGAGGAGTCTACCACCGCCCCGCCGTTTTTCAGGCTAATCATCCCTTTATTCTTCTAATTCGTGAGAAGCACACTGGGATTGTCTTGTTTTTGGGTAGATTCGTCACACCAGAAGCGGCTGCATAGAGCGAGATAGTAGCGATATCCTTGAAGGAAACTCCAGCTTTTTGTAGATAATCGCTATAAGAGGTCTCGATGTGAGAATTTCTGAAGATTTAAACATTCCAGACGCTAAAATTACTCGCTATCTATTGCTGCAAAAATCACGGAATGATAAATCGAAGTTTTTAGATTCATTGTAAAAGGAGCCTAGCGTTAATCTCACGATCGCCACGCCTAACACTCGTCAGCAACCGCTAAGATCGCACTAGAACTACCATTAGCCGAAACCATGAGGCGAGTGAACACGATCGTAGCGGGGATGCTGTTAGGCATGGGGTTGCCGATTAGTCTCGTGTGTATTTGGAACCTGATTCAGCAGAGCGATTCCTTAACGGATTCGGCGCGATCGATCAATATTGCGACTCTTATTTTTTACGGAATTTTGCCTGTCGCGATCGGAAGTTGGCTCACTTTGAACAATCATCGTCAAAGTCAAAAATTGGAGCGCGATCGTCTTCAAAGAGTATTTTTTAATCTGCTGCGCCAAGGGGACGGAAACATCAACATCTTGCGCTTCTCAATGGAGGCAAACATTAGCGGTGCTGAAGCAAAAATCTATCTAGATGAGCGTGCCAGAGAATTTAATGCTGCGTTTAACGTCAGTGAAGCAGGCAGAGTCTTTTATTATTTTGATGGAGACTTCAACACGCCGACTTTGAAGTCGATCGCGGGCGAAGAAACCTATGATGTCGTTCTAGAATACGTTCCGCCTCGGACTCGACAAGACGTAGTGCGCGTCATCCAGCAGCTTACAGGATTGGATGAGAAACCTGCGAAACGGGTGATTAAAGGAAGTCGAGCCAGTCCCATTCTGATTGCTGAAAACGTTGCGAAGCCGACGGCCGATCAGTTTCGTCGGCAATTAGAAGCCGTTGGGGCAAGCGTATTAATTGTTTTGCGATAGGATTGCAAAACTTTATGATGACGAGAATTTTCTTGACGATCGCCTCTTAGACTGATCTAAGGAACGTGAATTTATTAAGGTGCAACTTCTCGGACTCAACTAGAGTGTAGATAAGTTTGTTGATGACTCCGTTGGAGTCGGCTTGTGCCCCCTAAATCTCCCATTTTGGGGGACTTTGAAACCGGAAATTTTGGCTCAAAGTCCCCCATGAATGGGGGATTTAGGGGGCGAAGATCTCAGCCATGACGAATCAAAAGATTTGATTACAAGTTTGACAGGTTATTTAATCCACGATCCTAAACGTTTAGGTAAATGAGATTTTCCCAACATCAAGCACTCATCCTTTTGTGAATCGTTCCCAGCTTCTCTTAAAACTCGGTGTCACGGCTTTCTTGATGTCAATCATTTTGGGAATTGGGGGAATCGCGATCGCAGATCTGGGTGAATTAGTTCACTTCAACTGTCGCCCTCAACCTGACCAGGTGATCTGCGAACTCACCCGCGAACCGCTGATGGGCAATCTAAACACCCGTTATCTCGCTAAATCTGACCTGATCAAAACCAACGTGCAGATGGAATGGAGCCTTTATCGGGGTTCCGTTGCTCGACTTGTCTTAAACACAAAAGCACACGACGAGATTCCATTCACCCGCAATGGGTCGAGAACTGCCAATGCTCAACTCTTCGCCCAACGTGACCAGATTGACCGATTTCTCACGACCCCTCAAGCCAATATCCTGAGTGTACGAACCCATCGACCCTGGAAACTTTGGGCAATTTTGGGAAGCTTAGGAATGGTGAGTGGGACGCTCGGAAGAATTCTCTGGTTGTCAAAGTCTTAATGAAACTAACTGTCTAACACTAACGCGAATGGAAAAAATGATCTCAGACCAAAATTGCTAGAATTAAGCCAAGAAAGCAGGAGAAGGGAAAAGGTAATGAACCAGATATTAAAAGTTTTGAGTGCAATCTCTCCTCAACATCGACATCAGATTTTGGAAGAAGCTCGACAGCAAAGGAGTGTCAATCCCACGTTGTCTAAACCAGATGTTTCTGCTCGTTCTTGCTCAACTTGCTCTTATCTCATGCCTGGAGTCAAATTCGGTGAACCAAACACTTGCAACGCTTTCCATCATCCAACTGAGAATCTTTGTGTCTCGATCGAGTGTCTAGACTGGAAGTTGAAAGGGTGACGAGTAGATTAGTTGGCTTGGAATAGCATTACCGATCGCTCTTTAAGATGTTTGAGCAGCAAACGATGGGAGCGCCCCACCTTTACGACACTGACTAATCCTGCTACCAAGTTGGTTTAAACCTCGACATAAACTGTATCCATGAATTCACTTTGCCACCCGTAATATTTAGAATGGGAACGCTGTAGGTTTTAGAAGGACAGGCTCTACCTCCACGAGAACACTCAACCGTTGTACTCTCTGATTTTCCAGCTCCGTATGCAATTGCAATATCGTTGGCTAAATCACAGCTAATTTCAAACCCGCCAATACGTGTACGACCTCCGTTCTTTTCATAAATCCAACTGTAGCCTGCTCGCTTCGGCTCCCTCTGGCAAAGGTGTTGAGTAACTTCAAACATCTTGGCAACATGTGCATCATAGAGTTTGAGTTTCGCGCCATAGGCTGGACGACTAACATCTTTATTTGGCACATCTAAGAAAAAGACTTCGTTGTCTGACCAGTGAATCGTCATCGGAAGCTTGGTATTTTGCGCTACTGTCTTTTGGCTGAAACCAGCAAGCGAGACTATTGTTCCCATGGCAATTAAGCCAAACAGATTACTCAAATTTGCCTTAATTGACCCAGATTGAATTTCAGATTTGGTGGACATGAATATCGTGCCTTTAGCTTATTTTGAAAAACTCTGTTTACAGTCAAGTCAGTGAGAAGCTGACGAGAATCACAATCTCAACACTCAGTTCTCACAACTGGCTAATCGGTTTAGCTCAGGGCTGAACCGGAATAGAGGCATTATCCCGCTAATCCTTCCATATAATCTCTCAAGAAAGTGGGATTAGGCGGAAACTTTAGAATTCTTATAAGTGAAAATACGGCTCTTCCTGTAACTTTAAAAACCTATCTACGGCATCACTCTTCACCTTCCCCTAGAACAAGGATGCGATCGTTTCAGCAGCAACGCCCCTCACAGTTACGACGACTGCGAATGCAACCCGTTTCTGCATAGCGCTGTCCATGCTTTCGCACCGTGGGATGAGCCAGCCGTTGAAGCGGAATTCCTGTCAGTTTCCAAACCAATCGACCAAAAGAATGTAGGACATCCCAAGCCTCTTCTAAGCTGGGTTCTGCAATAAATTCTTTCAGTTCTGTCGTGAATGCTGCCCATTGAGATTGAAGGGTTGGAGGGTGGCAATAGTCATACGCTGCCATTCCTGCTCGGTAGTGATTAAGGAGATCAAGCATCACGATCCTAACTTTGTTGCATAAATTATCCAGCACAAGCGTATAAATCAGTAGCAGCCATTGAAGCCAAAATGCTCCATCAACGGCTCAGGAGATTAATCATGCTATCCCTTACCTCCCATAAATTCGCAGTTCGCTTTCTTCAACCGATCGCCCGAAAACTCGACAAAATCGAGATTTGCAACGCCAAAACAGCCCATTTCTTCTGTCGTCTCATTCCTGCCCAATGCCCATTTGAACGGGATATTCGCTGCTTCGATCGTGTCTTACTGCACATTCCCCCAATGTGCAAACTGAACCCGTTTTATGAACAACTGGTGGGATTACGATTCAAAGCGCTTTGCTACTTGGCTGATGTGTGTGGTGAAGACATCGCAGCGTATTGTTAATCCACAAAAAATAGATTCATGATTTTTCTGCGTCAGCAGATGGCTTGCTGGTCGGTGGGCGTTCAATCTCTCCCTCGCTGTAGCCTAAATCATACAGACTAGCAGCCTGGGGATCATGCTCTGGTGGCTGCTTTGATTTACCTGCCCAAGCATCTTCCTTCCCGCGATCGAACCACTCCTGATCAGATTGTGAAGAATCATTGTCGCTCATCAGCATTACTCCCAAGTGTTCTCCCGATAGTCTAAGTCTTCGCAGACGTTCGATGTATCGTTCTAACGGCTCAACCATCTGGAAACTGCCAACAGGAGATGTATTCCATGCTTTTACTGCCACAAACACACGCTTCAGGTTTAGACGCAACCCATTCATAGTTGCACTCTCGACAGTGGCAGAAAATATTGTGTCGATTTGCCTCTTCAAGGCTTTGTTGCCATTCGCGCAGTTCTGTAGGCGTGAGTTGAGGTTGATTGTCTGACATGGTTGTGTGGGTTGCAAAGGTTTTTAACGATCGTGGTCTCAGCCATTAAGAATCTCTCGAAAGTCAACCTTAATAAATTCCCCTAAATTTAGATTCGTGTGGCACGATCGGGAAACAAATCTTCACTAACCCAAATGTGCCGTCTTTTAGGCTATCTCGGTTCGCCCGTTCAACTCGATCGGCTGCTCTATAAACCTGACCATTCTCTCGTCGTGCAAAGCTATCAGCCTCGCGAAATGACAGCAGGACTGCTCAACGCAGACGGGTTTGGGATCGGTTGGTATCACCCGCACCGTCAGATCGAACCTTTTATTTACAAAAATACGCTGCCGATCTGGAACGATGTCAACCTGCCCAGTTTGAGCCGATATATTGAGTCGGGCTGCACTCTGGCATCGGTTCGCAGTGCTACGGCGGGTCTTGCCGTAGATCTGAGTAACTGTCAGCCGTTTCAGCATTCTCACCTTTTAGGAATGCACAATGGTTTTATTCAAAGCTTTCGGCAAACGTTGTATCGGCCGATTTGCGATCGTCTCAGCGACACTGCCTATCAATTCATTCAAGGCTCGACCGACTCTGAGCATATTTTTGCATTGCTAATTGATGAGTTGTTGTCTGATCCTAATTTGAGCCTCACAGGCGCTTTACGGCAGACTCTCGACATTTTGACAGAGCTAGGAGAGAAGCATCACACTTCGTTTTCAGCTAATCTGATCGTCACTGATGGTCATCAAATCGTTGCGTCTCGATTTGCAAGTCACACGCCCGTTCCAACGCTTTATTGGCTGCGAGACGATTTGACTCTGCCTGACGCGGTTGTGATTGCCTCTGAGCCGCTATTTCCTGGCGACTGGAATTTATTGCCCGATCGTAGCCTCCTTACCGTTCAAGATGACTTTAACTTTCAAGTCCAATCTCTCTGATCTGGTCGATCGCAGACAATGCATTGCTGACTGGATGCACGCCTGCCGCACCGCAACGTTAGCGCTCTTTGACGGCATGGATCACGAAACCTTCTGCCGTCAACCGCATTCCGATTTCAGTCCAGTAGGCTGGCATTTGGGGCACATTGCTTACACCGAGGCGCTTTGGCTGCTTCAACACAGTGCTGGCGATCGTCCTTTGTTTCCCGAATATCACCGATTGTTTGCCCAAGATGGAATGCCGAAGGGCGATCGCGTCAAACTGCCTCCCCTCTCAGAAGTGTGTGACTATCTCAAGGCAGTCAGAGCAAAGGTTTTTGACTATTTGCAAATCGCGCCTCTAGATCAACAAGAACGGCTCTGGAGATGGATTTTGCAACACGAGAGCCAACACTGTGAAACCGTCGCGCTAATTTTAGAATTACAAAAAAAGCGTCCTGAACTCTCGCGTTCTCAATCCAATCTTAAACCTCAAACCTCTTCGATGGTTTGCATTCCTGCCGGATATTTTGAGCAGGGAAATGAATCGCTCGACGCACTCGATAATGAACGCCCGGTGCATCAAGTTTATTTAGAGACTTATTGCATCGATCGCACCCCTGTCACCCATCAAGCCTATCGATCGTTCATTCAATCAAACGGTTATCAAGATGTGCGTTGGTGGTCATCAGAGGGTTGGCAATGGCTACAAAAAAATCCTGTGACGCACCCGCTTTACTGGCGAGAAGATCCAACTTACGCCAATCATCCCGTTTGCGGGGTCAGCTATTACGAAGCAGAAGCCTATGCTCGATTTGTGGGCAAGCGACTGCCCACCGAGTCAGAATGGGAAAAAGCCGCAAGCTGGAACTCGCAAGCTGGAACCCGATCGCTTTATGCTTGGGGTGATCAGTTTCCTGATGCAACTCGCTGCAACTATGGTCATGAGTGGAGTACAACTACGCCCGTCGATCGCTACCCTGCAAATCTCGCTGGCTGCTACGATTTACTAGGCAACGTTTGGGAATGGACGGCAACCTGGTTCGATCGCTATGCAGAATTTGAAAGTTATCCTTACCCAGGCTATTCTCAAGTCTATTTTGATGGCGAACATCGAGTGCTTAAAGGCGGCAGTTGGGCAACTCGTCCCTGGGCGATGCGGTGTGCCTTTCGCAACTGGTATTACCCTCACATGCGACAAATGCTGTCAGGGTTTCGCTGTGTGAGCGATGCCAATCCAGAGTGCTTAAGCGCTACAGTCATTAAAGATTCTGTCTTGTGAGGGAGTTACTCAGCCCCCTAGAGCAAGCGTTAATCAGAAACGGAATGTGAGGAAATAAGGAAAGAGATATGTCAACGTTTCAATCCGCAGGGCGGAAAGTTTTTGCACGTCAACCTCAGCAGCCAGCTTACTCGTTAGAAGAACGGTTGCAGATCGAGCATCTCGTCAACACCGCCAGACCCTCAGACGAAGAATTGCATCCCGGTAGTGACGTGATTCAAGGGTTGAGTCAACAGCCCAAGACGCTGCCGCCGCGATATTTTTATGACGATCGTGGTTCTCAACTTTTTGAACAAATTTGCGACCTGCCAGAATATTATCTAACGCGCACCGAAACTGAGATTCTGCAAAGTTGTGCTTCTGAGATTGCTGAGATCACAGGCACCTGCGAACTAGTGGAATTGGGAAGCGGCAGTTCTACCAAAACCAGACTCTTACTGGATGCCTATCAAACAGCCGGGCATTCTCTTTGCTATTGTCCGATCGACATTAGTGCAGGCATTCTCGAAAGCAGCGCTCAAAGTCTGCTGCTTGACTACCCAGCTTTGCAGGTTCACGGCTTGGTCGGCACTTATGAACTCGCCCTCCAACGGTTAGCACCCAGTCATTTGCCTACGCGCATGATCTGCTTTATTGGCAGCACATTGGGCAATCTCAACCCGCAGGAATGCGATCGGTTTCTCGAACAGATTAAAAACGCGCTGCAACCGGGTGAATATTTTCTATTAGGCATCGATTTGCAAAAGTCAAAGGCTCAACTAGAAGCGGCTTACAATGACCGCCAGGGAATCACCGCAGCCTTTAATCTCAACATGCTGCGTCATCTCAATCACCGCTTTGAGGGCACATTTGATCTAACTCAGTTTGAGCATCTCGCTTTTTATAACGAGTCTCAACACCAAATCGAAATGCACCTTCGCAGTGTGCAGTCTCAAGTCGCTCAACTCAAATCATTAGGGTTGACTGTTGAGTTTGCGCTAGGAGAATCGATTTTGAGTGAAATCTCTCGTAAATTTAGCCTGACAAAAATTCAGCAAGATCTTGAGAGCAAGGGGCTAAAATCGCGACAGGTTTGGACGGATGCCAAGCAGTGGTTTGGATTGATTTTGTGTCAGCTACAATCCTGATCAGTCGTTCTGTTTGCCTGATCATGGGACACGCTAAAAAGCAGCTAAATCTTGCTCCGATCGCACCCCTTCTTATCTTCAAAATTCTGATAGTTCTGGCTGAACAAACTCATTATTTATGATTTATTTCGCTAATTCTGGATAAACTTGAGTAGACAAATGAAAATTTGTGTTATTGAATAGAGGCAAACATCTTAACCCTGGCATTTTGCAAGGTAAACTGGTGTCATGAATTTAGAGTGTTCCTGGATTGAGTCACCGATCGCTGAATAGAGTTTCAGACCCAAGGTTTATCCGTTAAAATTCAATCCAGACGTGAAGGTGTGAGGAGATGAGCGATACCACTTCGTTTTTAGGAGGAGCCGCATTAGCAGGGTTAGCCGCCATCATTCTGTTGAAGGGTGGTGTCAGTGCGACTGCGCCTAGTTTTACATCGCCTCAGGCTTATCCGGTTCAACCTTATCCGACAGCGACCTTGCCTGCTGCGGGGATGCCTTCTACGACAGCCGCACCGACGGTCTATGATTTAGAGAAACAGCGAGTAGAAGCCGAGCAACTCAGGGCACAGTTTGAGCAGCAGCGCATGCAGACCGAGCAACTGAAGGCGCAGATTCAAAGCCAGCAAGCGCTAATTGAAACCTTGAATGCCCAAAGCAAAAATAACGGCGTGATGCCAATTCCTGGAAAATCAGTCCAGGGGCAACCCTTAAACTTAGAGCAGACTGCTTCTAACCCGATGATGACAGGCATTCTCTGGGCGTTAGGCGGAATGCTGCTGGCGTTTGGGGGCGGTCTTGCCCTGGTGGGAATGTTTGTTTTATTTTCTCGTCAGCAGCGACCCTCGCGCACGATCGAGGTGATTCACGACGACTATCCAAACTATCTGCCTGCTCGCCGCAAGTCGCAAGTGTTGCCCCCGCGCCGCACCATTAAGCGGGTCGATGCAGACGATTGGGAATAGCACGATCGTGTATAAGCAATTGCCCAAAAGCTGGCGCATTCATCAACAGCACTTGACTCCCTATCTGTTTTTGCTGCCCGCTTTGTTAATTTTAGGGCTGACGGTTTTCTATCCAGCACTACAGGCTTTTTATCTCAGCTTCACGCGCTATGACTTGATTGACCCACCCCAGTGGATTGGTGTCGCCAACTTTCGTCGCTTGTGGGCTGATCCGATTTTTTGGCAAACGCTGCGAAATACTCTCCTTTATTTGGTTTGCGTTGTCCCAATTTTAGTGACAGCTCCGTTAGGTCTAGCGATTTTAGTCAATCAAAAGCTGCGAGGAATTCGCTGGTTTCGAGTCGCGTATTATACACCAGTGATCATTTCAATGGTGGTTGCGGGCATTGCCTGGAAGTGGCTCTACGCCGATAACGGGTTGCTCAATCAGTTTCTAAAGCTGTCTAAGCTCTCAGCCGAAGGAATTCCGTGGCTAACCAGTCCTGATTGGTCGATCTTTAGCGTCATGGTGGTGACGGTTTGGAAAGGATTAGGCTACTACATGGTGATCTATCTGGCGGGGTTACAGTCAATTCCAGAAGATCTCTATGAAGCAGCAGCGATCGACGGTTCTGATGGGTTTCGCAAACATTGGGATATCACCGTCCCATTGATGCGTCCTTACTTGCTTTTAGTGGCTGTGATCTCGGCGATCTCGGCCACTAAAGTCTTTGAAGAGATTTACATCATGACTCAGGGCGGCCCGCTCAATAGTTCTAAGACGATCGTCTATTACGTCTATGAGCAAGCCTTCCAGAGTTTAGAAATCAGCTATGCCTGCACGATCGGGCTGGTGATGTTTCTGATGATTCTCGCCCTCTCAATTTTGCGCTTAGGTGTGCAGCACTGGGAGCCAGGAGCCTAAGTGTGATTGGCTACATCCGTTACCCAATTGAGAATTAACTCATTCACTTGATCGGGAACCTCATCGTGAGGGCAATGACCCGCATTCAGATAATATTCCGTTAGTCGAGGGTGATAGCTGCGAAACTTTTCACCGCGTTCTCGTGCATTGATCCAGGGATCGCCTTCACCCCAGAGCATTAAGAGCGGCTTGGTCAGTTGATTGAGCAACACATCCACTTTTTCGCCTTGGGGTGTGCGAAAGACAGACGCAAAAACTTTCTCAGCGCCGATGTCACACGACGGACGATAAATATCTTCGACTAGCTGATCGGTAATGGCACTTTGATCGAGATAAACCTTCTCTAAAGTCTTGCGAATCACCGATTTTTGTTTGATGTATTGAAATAGCAGGAAACTCGCCCAATCTTGCCGAAACAGGGTGGTCACAACTTCGCCCATCACCTTGCGAATGGGATCAGGTTTTGTAGTGCCCTGAAGGTCAGTAAAGGGGCCCGCACTATTGATCAGAATCAATCCTGCTGCCGATTCGGGACGCTGCGAAGCAACACAGAGAGCCGCATAGCCACCCAATGAGTTGCCAGCTAAAACCGCAGGTCTTCCAATCACCTCAGTGATAAATTCGTGAAGCTGATCACGCCAAAGATCGCCACTGTATTCCCAGTCAGGTTTGCCCGATCGTCCGAATCCGAGCAAGTCAATCGCCCAGACTTCAAAATGTTGGCTCAACCCAATCACATTTTTTTTCCAGTGATCGGTTGATGCCCCAAACCCATGAATGAGTAGCAGAGGCGGACGCTGCAAATCCTGTCCTGCTTTGACGTAATAAATGGGCTGCTGTCGCCAACTCCAATATTGACCCGGTACGGAAGTAACTGTGGGCGCTACCTGCATGATCTAAAGATAAAAGCTATTTTTGCTATTGTAAACCATTGTAAAGCCTTTATGAGACGGATTTGTAGACGATCGACGGGCAGCGATCGCGCCTAAAAAATTCTCAAGCCCGATCGCTGCTTGCCAATACACCCTTCTAAGCCGCAACTTTCTCTAAAACCGAGTTGCTTTGTGAAGTCAAAGATGTCTCCATCTCCACGGGCGCACCCTCTTCGACCATTGATGCCATTTGACCACCTTTCTGAACGAAATTGGTCACCATCGCCAACATTGCATTGACTTTGCGGGTGCGCCATTCATCGATCGCTTGCTCGGTTGCCGCCAATCCTAAATAACGCTCCATCGCTTCGCGTAAATAAGCCGCATGACCCGTTTCATCTTGAGCGATACTTGTCATTCCTTTCTTCAGATTGGCGCTATGAGATTCATCTTCTGGCAAGGTGTTTGCCATTCGCAGGAAATCCTTACTGGCATCTAACTCCAGAATATAAGTACTCGCAAAAAACACTGCCCACTCCATATTTTGAGGCTTGAGTTGCTCTTGAGAATAGCCCTGAAAATAAGCATCAAAAAACGGACTGCGTTTGCGCTCATCCAGTTTGCCATCGACCGTTTTTTGAGGCAGCTTTTTGAAATCAATGACGTGCTTATTGAGTTGTTTGAGCGCGTGAGCAAAAATTTGCCCATGCCGCCGCTCATCAGAAGCATGGCGATCGAGCCGTTCAGCTAACCAAGAATTTTCCTCAGCTTGAGCACGATCGCGCAGCGCTTCGAGAAACGGCACCGAGCCAGACTCTGCTAGTTGAAACCCAGCCAAAACATTGGGTCGGGTTTACAAATCTCTCAGGCTCCGAGCGGAAATAAATGCCACCGCTCCAGACCCCGCTATGTGCAGAATTTGAGTTAAAAAGTTCATGAAGTTTTGTCAAGAGGCTGTTGAGTGCGATCGTAGCGCGCTTTTCAAAAAGAAATGAGGGTCAAATTATTTGGTCTGATTCCTTCACAATTCCTCCCTCCACATCTTTGAGAGAATTCTATACACTAAGAGAGGCGAAGAGCGAAATCATTTTTGGGGGTTCCGGTGCGCCTGTTTACGACTGTTGCGGCTTTGCGCTGCTACCTAGACCTCTGCCGAAGAAGTCAATCTTATTCAAATGACTTGAATAGCCTAGAAATTGGACTCGTGCCAACGATGGGTGCTTTGCACACAGGGCATCTCAGTTTGATTCGGCGGGCTAGACAAGAAAATAGAAGCGTGGTGGTCACAATTTTTGTCAACCCCCTGCAATTCGGGCCCAATGAAGACTTTCAGCAATATCCTCGCACCCTAGAGCGAGACAAACAACTCTGTGAACAAGCTGGAGTCAATGTAATCTTTGCGCCAACGGCAGCAGAATTGGGCATCGATCGCCAGCACTCTGTTCAGGTAATTCCCCCAACGTTCATGACTTCTGGGCTGTGTGGTGCCTTTAGACCCGGACACTTTGAAGGCGTGGCAACGATCGTGACTAAGCTTCTCAATCTAGTTCAGCCCGATCGTGCTTATTTTGGACGCAAAGATGCTCAACAACTGGCGATCATTCAGCGTTTAGTGACCGATTTAAACTTACCCGTCGAAATTGTGCCGTGCGCGATCGTGCGAGAGCCAGATGGGTTGGCGTTGAGTTCGCGCAACCAATATTTACGTGCAGAGGAGCGCCAGCAGGCAATCGCGCTTGATCAAGGACTTTCTCAAGCCGAGAAAGCTTTTCGATCGGGGGAGCGCTTGAGTGCTAACTTAATTCAGGCAGTAAAGAAAGAACTGGAGAAGGTGCCAGCCATGAAGACCGAATATGTTGAGTTAGTTCATCCAATGACCCTTGCGCCTGTGGAAGTGGTTGAAGAAGCAGGGTTACTGGCGGTGGCTGCCCGCCTCGGTTCGACTCGGTTGATTGACAACGTTTTGCTGCGGACTCGTAAGCCGATTTTGGCGATCGACGGCCCGGCTGGGGCTGGAAAATCTACGGTTGCCCGTCGAGTTGCCGAGCAGCTAAACCTGTTTTATTTAGACACGGGAGCCATGTATCGCGCTCTGACGTGGCTAGTGTTGCAATCTGGAATTGCAGTGGATGACGAGCCAGCGATCGCAGAATTGGTCAGTCAAAGTCACATTGAGTTTAAAGATTACGAGTCAGATGCTCAACGCTCAAAGCGCATTTTTATCAACGATCGAGATGTCACTGAAGAGATTCGCGATGTAGACGTGACGGCGAATGTCTCGGCGATTTCTGCTCATGCGATCGTGCGAAAGGTTCTAGTCAAACAACAACAACGCTATGGCAGCAGTGGCGGCATTGTGATCGAAGGTCGTGATATCGGAACTTGCGTCTTTCCTGATGCTGAAGTGAAAATCTTTTTAACGGCTTCGGTGCAAGAACGAGCCAGACGCAGACAGCAAGATCTCAAAAATCAGGGCAAAGGCGAGATCAGCTTAGACGAGTTAGAACAATCGATTTTTGAGCGCGATCGTAAAGACAGCACCCGTGCAATTTCGCCGCTTAGAAAGGCAGACGATGCGATCGAGATTCAAACTGATCATCTCAGTGTTGATGAAGTAGTGGGGGCGATCGTCCGACTCTACCTAGAAAAACTTGATCCTTAACAAAAAACTCGACTCAAATCTAAAACAAACCCCGGAAGCACATTTTCACCTGAGAGTGTAATCGGAGACTGTAGAGTCTCAATGGGCTGCCCTTGACGATAGATTTTTGCGGCGTTGCTGAACGATGGTATGAATTGCCCTCATCCCCAACCCTTCTCCCCAAAGAGAAGGGAGCCAGAAGTCTTGTTCCCTCTCCCAAAAGGAGATGGCTAGGGTGAGGGTAAATCTAGCGGTTCATACCTGGATTCAGCAACGCCAGATTTTTGCTTGCGGAGTTTGCGGATCAAGCAGCCAGCCTAACCGAACGCCATTCTCTAGATACTCCTGCATTTTCGCTTCTAGCATTTCTAACGAGTCTGTTCGTGAGCGTAGCTCGATCACAGAATCGGGCGCGATCGGGGCAAACCGTTCCTGTTGTTCGGATGTCAAGGCGTTCCAGCGATCGTTTAAAATTCAAGCGGCATCGGGGGAACGGTCTGCACCATTGGGCAATTTGAACCCCGTCGAAGAATCAAAACCAACGCCAGAACCATCCCGTTCAGCCCAAACTCCAAGCTGTGTAATCAGATTGAAGTTGCGTTTTCCGGTGCTGCTGCCTGTCGGTGGCATAATCACTAAATCTCCGGTTGCCGTGCGCTCAATGCGTAACTCTGGGTTGTTTTGACACAGTTGGAAGAACTGCTCATCGGTCAGGTCGATCGTGGGGCGCAAATTTACAACGAGTGCAGTCATAGTTTGTTTCGGTTTGACATTACTTCAAAGCTTCGATAGTAACGACTCCACCCTCAATCGCTTCAATTTGAAGTTTAAATCCATACAGCAAACTCATTCCCATTAATGGATCTGCTTCCGATTCTGCCACATCCACAACTTGGATCTGACCATCCCAAATAACAGTTGCACGGTACATTTCAAAGATGACTTCACTGCCATCGCCTAACGTTCCACCTCACTGCATCATACTGATTTTTTCAGGCTCCGGGAACCGAAGCGATAGACTGCTCGATGTCCAATCCGAATCACCCAAGGTTGAGCATCGGGGTAGCATTCATAGAGTCGATCGATGGCTGCGATCGTATTCTCGGCAACTTCAAAGGCTCCGGTTTCGATGTCGATCGCGACGATTTTTCCGTGGTTGCCTGTCTCAACTTGAGAGCGCACCTGAGATTCATAGATCTCATCGCCGCGTCGAGCGAATTCCTCTTTGCTGTAGCGGGGTTGCCGAACTGTCATAGGCTTAACCTCGTTTCAACTTTATCCATTGATTTTAACTTGGGTTACGGCTCGTCTGGCTTAAAGGCTATGTTAGGCGGCGTTTTTGCTCAGAGATTTAATCGCTTAATCACTGAACTTGAATAACATCAAAAGTCTCCCGATTTCCAATACGATAGAACAGAAAGTCCGAATCGAGAGTGAGAATTTGCCGAGTACTTGTCTTCTCAGCCACTAGAACGAGTGAGGCATCTGCTAAGTCCATTGGTCGATCGCGATACTGCTCCATCAACTCCAACAAACGGCTGTAATCCCTCTCCTGAATTTCGTAAGTCATTAGAAGTTTGTCCAAAAGCAGTTTTCCTAATTGTTTTTGCATTGTCCACCCACCGCGATGAAGAGCCAAATACATAACTTCCGTCAGGCAAGACCAGGTTGTGAGGAGAGGAGGGGCAAGTTGCATCACTGCACTTCGGTAAGCTTTGTGTTGGGGTTGGGTGCGATCGACCAGACAGAGCAAGACCCCAGCATCGCAAAGAATCATAGCTCTAGACCCTGTTGCCGATATTTAGTTAGCAGGAGTTGCTGATAGTCGCTGACTGACTCGATTGGTGTGACTTCTAGACGATCGACAGACTCAAACCATCGCATCCATGCTTCAGTAAGTTGGTCTTGAGGATTACCGATGGCTAGACTTTGCTGTTGTGTTTCGGTCAAAACGTCAATAAAGTCGCTGACTTGCTGCAAGAGCGGCTCAGGCAATTGCTGCAATTTGGCAATGGTAGCTTCGCGAGTCGTCATGAGAATAGCCTCTCCCAAAATCCTTTGCTTTTCTCTTATAGGTTTAACTAGGCGGTGCTTTCTGTGAATCAACATGCACTTTACTGCGTGACTGCTTTAACAACCAAACCATTGCAATTCCCGTTGTAGCCCCGAATATAGTTACACCTACAGTAAAACCTATGATTCCTAAAATTATTGTCAAAGTAATTCTATCTGACTCCGAACTTATATTAGGTGCTATGACTAGGATCGCAGAGAATATAGCTACGCTTAAAGCCACGCCTATAGTTCCACCTACAGTAGTTGCGAAAATCCACCATCGAGCATCAGCAAACCGCTCTTTTAGGAAAAACCATTGCGCTAGTCCTAGTAAAGCAAACGTAAATGGAGTTCCAAATATAACAGCTAAAATGCTACCCATCGAATAATCAGTAGCATTTGAAAATATCAGCGCGGCTAAAATCCTACCTAAAGCCCAACCAACTCCAGTTGCGAAAACCCATCTATTTGGTCTGGTAATTAATTTTCTCAGTACAAGCCATTGCGCCAAACCAACCAGAATTCCTCCTAAAAAACTTGCAAAAGCTCCTAAAGCTACTCCTAAAGTAGTTGAGAGAACCCATCGTCGCCAGAAAGAAGTACGTGTTGTGGGAATCAATACTGCAATTCTTCTTATCAATACTGGGAGCCATGTATGCCAGTTTACAGAAGTAGGCTCAAGAGAATGACGCGCCATTTCTCCTTCAAACGGAGTGTTATATAGTTGAGCATCATTCTCCGGAGGAGAAGTTTTCCGCTCCGGAAGGAGTACAGGTGATTGAGCCTGTAATTCTCCTAAATTCAAGCTGATAGATTCATCTTTATTTTTTACAAAAAGAACTGGGGTTAAGTGTTCTGGAATTCCCTCCAGTTGAATAGCATTACGACCTAATTCATAAGCAAATTCAATTGATTCTCCAGCACCTAGAGCAGTGTAAAAGCCGACAGCAAATTCGATCGCCGCCCGATCGCCGATCGCCTGATTCATCCCAATCACATAATCAATATGTTGAGCGATCGCCTTGGCTTGAAACTCTGAGTAACAGGCGTTCAAAACAACACATTCCACACGACTGGAGAAAAGTTTGAATAGACTGGCTAATGCGTCTGAATTAACCAGTTTAAGTTGTCCTGTCCCATCTTCAAACGCTAAACCATCTTTCCCCGTCCCATGACCTGTGAAATGTACAATCTGTGGCTTAAAGTCCAGCATTGCTTGCTGAATATCTCTAGTTCGGGTTGCTCCAGTTGAGTTGATGGGTACTTTGCCATATCCCACTAAACGCAGCCGTTCCTTAATTTCCCGTTCCTCTTCTTGTAAGCGCAAACTTACTGTCCCTTTGGGATTGGCAGCTAACAGCAAGATTGACTTCAAGGCAGCACTGTCATTCATGAAAATTAGCAGGACAGCTCAACTTCATTCAATTGTATTTCAGAAAAGGGAATGGGCTACTGTGCCATTGTGTTTGGAAATATGCTTTTAGCGGTTTAAATCAAAAAAGCCGTCAGCGATCGCTAACGGCTCGAACTAACAGCTTTCCAATTTTGAGATTATTGCACCGAGCTTAATTCCTTCACTTCAGCATCAGGATTGGCTTCGGGCGTGTCCTTCTCAGACGGTGGCACTACCTGCCAAAACTTAGGTAGATAATCTGACCAGTTTGCCAAAATTACCTTGGCTTTTGGGCTGTGGGTACGATCGGCGTGTGCTTCAATCAACTCTCTCAATTGTTGCTCACCCGCAGGCGCGCTCACTCGTTGGACTTTCACAATCTCTGAGTTGACCTTCGATTGGAAGCTGCCGTCTTCGTCTAAGAAGTAAGCTAAACCGCCCGTCATGCCTGCACCAACGTTGCGACCCGTTCGACCCAAAACGACGATCGTGCCGCCTGTCATATATTCGCAGCAGTGATCACCGACCCCTTCAACCACGGCTTGCGCTTGAGAATTGCGAACTGCAAATCGTTCACCCGCTTGCCCGTTGGCAAATAAGCTGCCACCCGTCGCACCATAGAGGCAAGTGTTACCAATAATCACACTCTGAGCAGGATCGTAAGTGATGTCCGCACTAGGCTGAATGGCAATTTCGCCGCCGTGCATCCCTTTGCCTACATAGTCATTGGCTTCACCCACTAAGTTAAGGGTCATGCCAGGAAGGTTGAACGCTCCAAAGCTTTGACCCACACTGCCTTCGAAGTTAAGTGTGATTTGACCACTAAAGCCTGTGTTGCCATAGCGCTTGGCGATCGCCCCTGCCAACCGAGCGCCCACTGTACGATCGGTGTTGACGACTTTTAGAGTTTTGTCTGCATGAGTCTGGTTTTGAATTGCAGACTGAATATCAGCATCACTGAGCAACTCATCATCTAGCACAACGCCATTGCTGTGAACGGGTTCATGCTTCAGCCAGTCCCGATTTTCACGCGTATCAGGGAGCCGAACTAAACAATCTAAGTTAAGACTCTTGGTTTTAGTTAACTGCACCGACTCGCGCAGCTTCAGCAAGTCTGAGCGACCAATGATGTCATTGAGAGTGCGGTAGCCCAGGCGAGCTAACAGCGATCGCACTTCTTCAGCAATAAAATAGAAGAAATTAACGACGTGTTCTGGGGTGCCAGGAAAGCGTTTCCGTAGTTCTTCTTTCTGACTCGCCACGCCCACTGGACAGTTGTTGGTGTGACAAATTCGCGCCATAATGCAGCCTTCTGCGATCATCGCGATCGAGCCAAAGCCATATTCCTCGCCGCCCATCAGTGCCGCCATGATGATGTCCCACCCAGTTTTGATGCCCCCATCGACGCGCAGTAGGACGCGATCGCGCAGTTGGTTTTCCATTAGCACACGATGCACTTCGGTTAAGCCGAGTTCCCACGGGCTGCCTGCGTGTTTGATCGAACTGAGAGGAGACGCACCCGTGCCGCCATCGTGACCCGAAATTTGAATAATATCGGCGTTGGCTTTGGCGACCCCAGCGGCGATCGTACCGATTCCCACTTCTGCTACCAGTTTCACTGAGACTTGGGCAACTGGATTAATTTGGTGCAAATCAAAAATTAGCTGGGACAGATCTTCGATCGAGTAAATGTCATGGTGCGGCGGCGGCGAAATCAGGGTGACTCCGGGCTTCGATCGGCGCAGCATCGCGATATAAGGGCTAACTTTTGGCCCCGGTAACTGTCCGCCTTCACCCGGCTTGGCACCTTGCGCGATTTTGATTTCGAGCTGTTTTGCGCTCATCAAATATTCGGGTGTCACGCCAAATCGCCCAGAGGCTACCTGTTTAATCGCAGAACTAGCCGTGTCTCCTTTTTGCAATCCTTTCAAGTGAGGCAGCAGCGGAGAAAGTCCGGTTTCGTCCACATCCTTGAGAATGTTGAATCGAACCGGATCTTCGCCCCCTTCACCAGAGTTGGATTTGCCGCCGATGCGATTCATGGCGATCGCTAACACTTCATGCGCTTCTCGTGAGAGCGCACCCAGCGACATTCCACCCGTGCAAAATCGCTTGACAATTTCGGTCACAGGCTCGACTTCTGCAAGCGGCACTGAAGGACGATCGCTCTTGAAGTCGAGCAAATCTCGTAGCGCAGTCAAAGGACGATTTTGCAGGTGTTTTTGATAAAGCTCATAGTGGTCGAAGCTTTTTGTTGCCACTGCCTTGTGCAGATGCTTCGCCAATTCTGGGCTATTCATGTGATATTCACCGCCCGGACGGTATTGCACAAACCCAAAGTTTTCGAGCTTTTTGCCCACCAGTTCAGGAAAAGCGCGGCAGTGGAAAGATAGAACTTCTTGGGCAAGATCGTTAACGGTTAAGCCGCCTAGCCGAGAAGCCGTTCCATAAAAGCCCAGATTGAGCAAGTCAGCGCCGATGCCGATCGCTTCAAAAATCTGTGCGCCTTGATAGCTCGACAGCAGCGAAATTCCCATCTTTGAGAGAATCTTCAGCAACCCGTCTTCTACGGCTTTACGGAAATTGGTTTGAACTGCCGCCAGACTTGCCGATTTGATCTTGCCTCGCTCCATCAGGCTCTTGGTTCTAGAATCGCCCCACCACTGACGAACGGTTTCTAAGGCCAGATAAGGGCAGACAGCACTCGCGCCATAGCCAATCAAGCAAGCAAAATGATGAGTACTCCACGCTTGAGCGGTGTCAACGACCAAAGAAGCCTTCATCCGCAATCCCTGTCGGATCAGGTGATGGTGAACGGCTCCTACAGCAAGTAAAGGCGGAATGTAGCTGTGATCGGCGCTGAGATTGCTGAAGTTGCCTGTTGAGTCGAGGCGATCGCTCAAAATCAAAATCTTCTTCCCAGCCCTAACTGCCTCAGTCGCTTTTTGACAAAGCTCAGTCACGGCGCGTCTGAGTCCTTCGGGTCCGGTGGCGATCGCAAACAGCGTCGATAACTTAGCCGCTTCAAAGCCAGAATTCTGAACTTGCTCTAAGTCTCCCTCATCTAAAATTGGAGATTCTAATTTGAGCATTTTTGCATACTCAGGCTTTGCCTCTAGGAGATTTCCTCGCTCTCCAAGCTGTATCGTCAGCGACATCACCAGCTTTTCGCGCAACGGGTCGATCGCTGGATTAGTGACCTGAGCAAATCGCTGCTTAAAGTAGTCATAAAGCATATGAGGCTTCTCTGACAGCACCGCTAGAGGAATGTCATCGCCCATGCAAAATGTTGGCTCCTTGCCCTGAGCCGCCATCTCCTGAATGATCATCTCCACATCTTCAGAGGTGTAGCCAAAAGCAGTCTGATAGCCAAGCAGTGCCTGAGCAGTCATCACAGACGCTTCAACAGCAGGTTGGGTTTGCAGATCGCGACGATTTTTCTGCAACCACTCGCCATAAGGGTGAGCCGACGCGACGCGCTGCTTTAGCTCCCAGTTTTTCAAGACTTCATGGGTTTCCAAGTCAAAGGCGATCATCTGTCCAGGCCCCAGACGACCTTTTTCAAGCACTTCAGACTCAGGGATATCTACCACCCCTGCTTCTGATGCCACCATAACGTAACCATCGCGAGTGACGGTATAACGGGCGGGACGTAAACCATTGCGATCGAGCGTTGCTCCCACGCGCTTGCCATCACTAAAAACTAGCAAAGCCGGCCCATCCCAAGGCTCTTGAATGCCACTGTAATACTCATAAAAATCCACGATCTCTGGGTGGTCAATCAGATCGGGCTGATTCTTATAAGCTTCTGGCACCATGATCATCAGCGCTTCCATGGGGCTGCGTCCAGAACGCACGAGCAACTCCATGACATTATCTAAATTCGCTGAGTCGCTGTTGTCAGAGTTCACACTGGGCTTTAGCTCAGAGATACGATCGCCCCAGTTGGAATGAGCAATATCAGCCTCTCGCGCTCTCATCCAGTTAACGTTGCCCAGCAGAGTATTAATTTCACCGTTATGACCTAACAGCCGCATCGGTTGGGCAAGCGGCCATTTTGGTAGCGTGTTGGTGCTGAAGCGGCGGTGATAAACTGCAAACCCACTTTGATAGGCAGTGTTTTGCAGATCTTCGTAAAAGCTGCCTAAAATCGCCGATCGCACCATGCCTTTATAAACGATCGTGCGATTTGAGAACGAACATACATAAAATTCTGCTAGCGCTAGGTCGCCATTCTCAGCCAGCGCTCTCAAGACTCGCTTGCGAACCAGATAAAGCCGCCGCTCTAAATCTTCATCTTGAAGCTGCTCAGACTGGACTAGAATCTGTTCAATTTGAGGCTGGTTCTCTCGTGCTTGAACTCCCAACGAGTCAGGTTTGACGGGAACCACGCGCCAACCTAAAACGGTCAGCCCTTCTTCAACTAAAACCTGTTCTAGAATCTGTCGCGCTGTAGTGGCGGCATCCTCATCTTGGGGCAGAAAAATCATTCCTACTCCAACGTGTGCCATTTGTAGAGGTGGAAGTCCGATCGAGTCTGCCCACTCGTCAAAAATCTCCCACGGGATCGCCGTCATCAAACCTGCTCCATCCCCAGAGTCTTGGTCAGCGCTACAGCCTCCCCGATGTTCTAGACAAGTCAGTGCAGATAGCGCTTTCTCTACCAAATCATGGCTCTTCCGACCCTGTTGATCTGCAATAAACCCGACTCCACACGCATCCCGTTCTTCGATGAGCCAAGGCTGACCTGCATACCCAGCATCCCCTTGAGGAGACTGATTGTCTAAATTTTCACTGACTTTAATCATGGGATAGCTCATTTCGTTCACTGTCAACGAGAAAATGGTTCTGAAAAAAGGACTGCAATGGGTCGGGCTGCCTCTACCCGCTTTTGACGCTGATTGCCGATCGATACATCTAACTAGAAACTTTATGAAGAAAATGTGAACATAACTGACATAGATCACACAATCGAGTAAAAATTCTTGCTAGTCAAGCCTGCTGACCAACAAACTCAGGCAGAAATTCTAGATAAGATCAGTCTTCTCTCAGAAAGAATGCGTAGACCAATACTTTTAAAAACCTGATTGAAAGAGCCAAATTCTGCTTTCACAAAGTGACGAATTAGAGAGGAGGAGTAAAGATATTATAAAAAATCTGCTTCTCTGACAATCCCTACATCCCCCAGATTGCAAACATTCTCTATCTCTGCAAAGCGTTGATAGCTCTATGCTACTAAGATTTAGCTGAAATTAGGGGCGTTTAGAAATAGCAGAAGTCAGAAAGTCATTGTTTCCTGATACATCCGAAAATATGAGTAGAATTACGCTGCGAACATTTTTTGCCTTTGCTCAGTCATTTTCAGAAACCTGTCTGAAGTTATTAAAAAACCTGTGGTTAAGACTCAAACTTGCAGCCGATCTCGATCGCCAGCACTGCCTCTCTTAGGCTGGACTCTCCTCATAAAAATCCTCTCTATCCCAGTGACTTCGATCGTGGGATTCGTGATTCCAGCGATCGCTACTCCTTTCCCTGAACCGCCTTCTACGCTGTCACGACCTAGTTTAGTTCCTACCGTTGCCCAAGCTTTGCCGATTCAACAGGTCAGTCAAATCTCTCTAAACGGGCGAGTATTTACACTCCCTTGGAGCCAATGGCAAGGCGCAGGAGCAACCCGCATCGGTTTGAGTGATGCCGCTCTCGTGCAATTGTTTGGAGCGCAATTACTCAACACGTCCACTGCGACGAACCAACCGATCGACTGGTTTGCTACCCCGACTCCTCCACTTCCAACTCGTCTAGTGGCTCCTTTTCGCTATCTTGACATCACCAATCTCGCTCAACAATCAGGCTGGCAACTTAAGTCTCAAGGAAACACGCTGCAAATTTCTACCCCATCTGCAAAAGTGCTGGGAATTCGCCAAGGACAGCAGCCGAATGGAGAACGGCTTGTAATTGACCTCGATCATCCAGCTCCCTATCAAATCGATCCTCAAAGTCAAGAACTGGTCATCACCCTGGATGCTCAATCTGATCCGGCGTTGATCCAAAGCTTTAAAGCCAAACCGGGAAAACAAATTAAGTCAATTAAGTTAGAGGCAACCAGCGATCGCACGACCATTCGAGTCGGCATTCCGATCGAGTTGCGTTCACAAATTTCAACGCTATCTAGCCCCAATCGGATCGTTCTCGATGTTCGTCCTGATTATTTAGTCGATCGTGACATTTTATGGGCACCAGGGCTACGCTGGCGGCAACGATATCTGACTTCAGGAACGGCTCAATTTCCGGTGGTTTGGTTAGAGGCAAATTCTCGTCAGCCTGGGCTGCGGCTTCGACCTATTCTCCCCAATCCGACCACCGTTCCTGGAATTGCTCCCTTGAACCAAACGGCTCGACAAGCTCAAGCCAGCGCTGCGATCAATGGCGGATTTTTTAATCGCAATAATCAACTGCCGCTGGGTGCGATTCGTCGAAGCGGTGAGTGGTTATCTAGTCCGATTTTAAACCGAGGCGTGTTTGCCTGGAACGATCGGGGAGAAGCCAGAGTCGATCGCTTAACGCTTCAAGAAACGATCACCACCTCTAACGGACAGCGCCTTCCTCTCACGTCATTGAATAGTGGTTACTCTCAGGCGGGTGTGGCTCGTTATAGCGCCGCTTGGGGAGCAACCTATGCCGCTCTCTCACAGGCTGAAATAGTGCTTACTGTGCAAAACAATCGGGTGACAGAGCAGCGAACTGGAGGGGCACTTGGAAGTCTCTTTTCAATTCCTGCGGACGGTTATTTATTGGTGATTCGTTCTAATTCTGCGATCGCGGCTTCTTTGCCGATTGGCACTTCGCTTCAGATTGACAGCGCTACGGTTCCTGCTGATCTTAATCTTTACCCGAATATTACTGGGGCGGGGCCGCTCTTGATTCAAAACGGTCGCATTGTTTTAGATGCAAAAGCAGAACAGTTTAGTGATGCCTTTATTCGAGAAATGGCGGCTCGTAGCGCGATCGGGCAAACGACAAACGGCACCCTCTTGCTGGTGACGGTTCATAACCGAATTGGCGGCAGGGGGGCAACCTTGTCAGAAATGGCTCAAATCATGAATCAGTTAGGAGCCGTTAATGCTCTGAACTTAGATGGCGGCAGTTCAACCACCCTTTATTTAGGAGGACAAATTCTCGATCGTCCCCCGCGCAGTTCTGCTCGCGTTCAGAACGGCATCGGCATTTTTCTTCAGCCGATTCCCTAATCGTGAATCAATGATGCAAAAGACTGCTCAAAACCAAGTCGGCTTCAAGCTTAGGGTGGTTCGCATGAAGAGTTAGTAAAATTCCTCTAAATCGTTCCCTTCTAGGTGGTGTCAATCAAAACTCTTTGTTAGCCTTGTCGGTTGTTGCAGGTTGCAAATAGGCAACTGGGCATAGTGAAGCCTTTGAATTTCTCAAAGCATAAGCTGTCAAATACTTAAACTTAGTGTGATAAAGGAGATAAAACGGTGGCTCAACTTCAAGAAATGACTCAAACCCCTACATTAGCTCTATCGACATCACCGCTCAGAGGAGCCGCAGCAACCGAACTTCGTCCTTGGGGTTCATTCACCACGCTTGAAGAAGGACGGGGCTATAAAATTAAGCGAATTGAAGTGAAACCCGGACACCGCCTCAGCCTTCAAATGCACCACCACCGCAGTGAGCATTGGATCGTGGTTTCAGGGACTGCTAGAGTCACCTGTGGCGAAGAAGAACTTGTACTCAGCAGCAATCAATCAACCTACGTTCCTCAATGTACGGCTCATCGCTTAGAAAATCCTGGTGTGATTTCTCTCGTGCTGATCGAAGTTCAAAACGGTGAGTATTTGGGCGAAGACGACATCATTCGCTTCCAAGATGATTACGCTCGTGCTGGTTCTAACAAATAATTAGCCAGTCCATAAGTTCAACATCAAGATTAACGAGGCAGTCAATTTTTTGGCTGTCTCATATTTTTTAAAGTCCTTAATCTAAATGCTACGAGTCTGGCTTTGCGCGATACGATTGCCATTACATCTTGTTTGCGCTGAACGCTCGATCGTATGATTCATCTAAGCCATTCTGCTGTTGAAGAAATTCTTCGCCTCAAGCTCAGGCAGCGAAACTCACAAGTCTTTTTCCGTCTGAGCATCCAACCCGTGGGCTGTTTTGGACGATCTTATTTGACCAAATTTGATCAAGTCTTGCAGCCAGAAGACCAAATTTATGACTGTAATGGCATTCAAGTCGCGATCGACCCCGATAGTCTGACTCATCTGCAAGGTTTGACGTTAGACTATTCAGAGGATCTAATGGGAGGAAGCTTTCGCTTTCATAATCCCAATGCCGTCAAAAGCTGTGACTGCGGGAATTCATTCTCGATCGCAGAGGCATCACCGGAATAGTTCCATTAGATGCTTGAATATCTCTGTATACTTTGCCCCCTGGCGATTATAGAAAATTGTTTGACAGGGGCACTCGTAAATTGATATGCTCAATATTTGTTGAAAGTTGGAACAGTCAAAAGACTGAACATGCTATAAAATGCCCACAATCCAGCAACTCATTCGTGACGAGCGCTACAAAGCGCAAAAGAAGACTAAATCTCCAGCTCTCAAGAGTTGCCCGCAGCGTCGTGGTGTCTGTACGAGAGTCTACACAACGACTCCTAAAAAGCCCAACTCTGCCCTGCGTAAAGTTGCACGGGTTCGCTTGACTTCCGGTTTTGAGGTTACGGCTTACATTCCCGGCATCGGTCATAATCTCCAAGAACACTCTGTCGTAATGATTCGTGGCGGTCGGGTAAAAGATCTTCCCGGAGTTCGCTACCATATCATTCGTGGAACTCTTGACACCGCAGGTGTTAAAGACCGCAAGCAAGCACGCTCTAAGTACGGTGCAAAGCGTCCTAAGAAAGCTTCATAAGACCCGTATAGATGATCAAGCATTTGCTTGAGGCTCTTACAGTCATCTGATTTCATTCGTCGTCAGCTTATATCTAGCTAACCCTGGTTTGTTAGTAGTCATCTCATAGAGAACAGCTTTGAAGAGAGTTCTTTTACATAACTTTCTCAAGGTTGTTTGTGCGCTCTGGCTTCTACCTGTCCTCTGTCACCCTGAAAAGGTTGCAACCAAAGTAAATCCTTGATTTTTTTCTAGAAGGCTCACTATGTCTCGTCGCGTTGTCGTCAAAAAGCGTCCAGTTCCCCCCGATCCCGTTCATAACTCTCGCCTCGTCAGCATGATGATGCGTAGAATCATGAGAAGCGGCAAAAAGTCTTTGGCTTCTCGCATTATTTATGATGCCTTTGAAACCATTAAAGAACGGACGGGGACTGAACCCCTCGAAGTTTTTGAGCGGGCAGTTCGGAACGCAACGCCTTTGGTAGAAGTCAAAGCGCGTCGGGTCGGTGGTGCCACCTACCAAGTGCCGATGGAAGTGCGTCCTGATCGTGGAATCGCGCTGGCTCTGCGCTGGCTCATTCAATTCTCGCGTCAACGTCCTGGTCGAACGATGTCTGCTAGGCTGGCCAACGAGTTGATGGATGCCGCCAACGAAACGGGAAGTGCAATCCGCAAACGTGAGGAAACTCACCGGATGGCAGAGGCAAACAAAGCGTTTGCACACTATCGCTATTAAAAAGCCTAAAATCTCAATAGAGGCAGTCGTGCTTCTTAACTCACTCATGCGGCAGAGAACAAGGAGGTAGCTGTGGCTCGTACAACCCCGCTCGAACGAGTGCGCAATATTGGAATTGCAGCCCATATTGATGCGGGCAAAACAACGACAACCGAGCGGATTTTGTTCTACTCAGGGGTCGTTCACAAGATCGGCGAAGTTCACGAAGGAACCGCAACGACTGACTGGATGGAGCAAGAGCGTGAGCGCGGTATTACGATCACTGCCGCCGCTATCAGCACCAGTTGGAAAGATCACCAGATCAACATTATTGACACGCCTGGTCACGTAGACTTTACGATCGAGGTCGAACGCTCAATGCGAGTGTTGGATGGTGTGATCGCGGTGTTTTGCTCAGTGGGTGGTGTTCAACCTCAGTCTGAAACCGTTTGGAAGCAGGCAAATCGCTACAACGTTCCTCGAATCGTCTTCGTCAACAAGATGGATCGGACGGGCGCGAATTTTTATAAGGTGTATGAGCAGGTTCGCGATCGGCTCCGCGCAAATGCCGTTCCGATTCAGATTCCGATCGGGGCTGAAGATAAGCTCAGAGGCATTGTAGACCTGGTGAAGATGCGTGCCTACATCTATAACAACGATGCGGGTACAGACATCGAAGAAACTGATATTCCTGACGACGTTAAGGATCTAGCAGACGAGTATCGCACCAAGCTGATCGAATCGGTGGCAGAAACCAGCGACGCTCTAATGGAGAAATACTTTGCTGGCGAGGAGCTAACTGAAGAAGAAATCAGAAAAGCGATTCGCAAAGGTACGATCGAAGGAGTCAACGGCGAATTCTTCGTGCCCATGCTCTGCGGTTCTGCCTTCAAAAACAAAGGCGTTCAGCTCATGTTGGATGCAGTAATCGACTATCTTCCATCCCCGCTTGACGTTCCTCCTGTTCAAGGGCTGCTTGCAGACGGCACCACCGTTGAGCGAAGGGCGGATGATAACTCGCCGATGTCTGCTTTGGCATTCAAAGTGATGTCTGACAAGTTTGTGGGCCGCTTGACCTTCGTTCGCGTCTATTCTGGCGTGCTTAAGAAGGGAAGCTACGTGATGAACTCCTCTAAAGGCAAGAAAGAACGGGTTTCTCGTTTAATCATCTTGAAAGCGGACGATCGCATTGACGTAGACGAACTTCGTGCAGGTGACTTGGGTGCTATTCCGGGTCTGTCTGATACATTGACCGGAGATACGCTTTGTGACGAGAACGCACAGGTGATTCTGGAGACGTTGTTTATTCCAGAACCAGTGATCTCGGTGGCGGTTGAGCCGAAAACCAAACAGGACATGGAAAAGCTCTCCAAAGCGCTGAAAGCTCTGTCTGAGGAAGATCCAACTTTCCGAGTCAACATTGACCAAGAAACCAATCAGACGATTATCGCTGGAATGGGTGAACTCCACCTAGAGATTCTGGTCGATCGCATGATGCGTGAGTTTAAGGTCGAAGCAAACGTAGGTGCGCCGCAAGTGGCTTACCGTGAAACCATTCGCAAGGCGGTCAAAGCCGAAGGAAGATTCGTTCGTCAGAGTGGTGGTAAGGGTCAGTATGGTCATGTCGTGATCACGGTAGAACCCGGCGAACCGGGAACTGGGTTTGAGTTCGTCTCGAAGATTGTGGGTGGCACTGTTCCTAAAGAATATGTCGGGCCTGCTGAACAAGGGATGAAGGAAGCCTGTGAGTCTGGTATCCTTGCTGGCTACCCCCTGATTGACGTAAGAGCGACCCTCATTGATGGGTCTTACCACGAGGTTGACTCTAATGAGATGGCATTTAAGATTGCAGGCTCAATGGCAATCAAAGATGGAGTCATGAAAGCTTCGCCCGTCCTTCTAGAGCCAGTCATGAAGGTCGAAGTCGAAGTACCTGAAGATTTTCTCGGCCCCGTGATGGGCAATTTGATTTCTCGCAGGGGTCAGATTGAATCTCAAGGGGTTGAACGAGGAATTGCGAAGGTTGCAACCAAAGTCCCCTTGGCTGAGATGTTCGGTTATGCCACCGATATTCGGTCTATGACTCAGGGACGAGGTACGTTTACAATGGAGTTTAGCCATTATGAAGAAGTGCCTCGTAACGTGGCTGAAACCATCATCGCAAAGAACAAAGGGAACGCATAATCAGAAAGAGGAACAATAACACATGGCACGCGCAAAGTTTGAACGGACAAAGCCTCACGTCAACATTGGCACAGTTGGTCACGTTGACCACGGCAAAACTACGTTGACGGCTGCAATTACAATGACTCTATCGGCACTGGGTCAAGCAACCGGCAGAAAGTACGACGAGATCGACGCTGCTCCTGAAGAAAAGGCGAGAGGGATTACGATTAACACCGCTCACGTCGAATACGAGACGGCTGAACGTCACTACGCTCACGTAGACTGTCCGGGTCACGCTGACTATGTGAAAAACATGATCACGGGTGCAGCTCAGATGGACGGTGGTATTCTCGTCGTGTCTGCTGCTGATGGCCCGATGCCCCAAACTCGTGAGCACATCTTGTTAGCAAAACAAGTAGGCGTTCCTCATCTCGTGGTTTTCTTAAATAAGAAAGACATGGTAGATGACGAAGAACTCCTAGAACTCGTTGAGCTAGAGGTGCGTGAGCTTCTCAGTTCCTACGATTTCCCAGGCGATGACGTTCCGATCGTGACAGGTTCTGCCCTGCAAGCGTTGGAATTCATGGCTGCAAACCCTAAGGCAAAGCGGGGCGACAACGAGTGGGTCGATGGGATCTACAAGCTCATGGACGAGGTTGATGCTTACATCCCAACTCCCGCGCGGGAAGTGGACAAGCCATTCTTGATGGCAGTGGAGGACGTGTTCTCTATTACTGGTCGTGGCACCGTCGCAACTGGACGGATTGAGCGCGGTACCGTCAAGGTGCAAGATGAAGTCGAGTTAGTCGGCATCAGGAACACCCAGAAGACTACTGTGACCGGGATTGAGATGTTCAAGAAGAGTCTTGAGCAGGGTCTAGCTGGCGACAACGCGGGTATTCTGCTTCGGGGTCTCAAAAAGGAAGATATTGAGCGCGGGATGGTAATCGCCAAGCCCGGTTCGATCACGCCTCACACTCAGTTTGAATCTGAAGTGTACATTCTTAAGAAGGAAGAAGGCGGTCGTCATACGCCTTTCTTCCCTGGCTACCGTCCTCAGTTCTATGTGCGGACAACCGACGTAACTGGCACCATCAGCAACTTTACCTCTGACGATGGAAGTGAGGCTGAGATGGTGATGCCTGGTGATCGCATCAAAATGACCGTTGAACTGATCAACCCAATTGCCATTGAACAGGGAATGCGTTTTGCAATTCGTGAAGGTGGTCGGACGGTAGGTGCAGGGGTCGTCGCGAAGATCCTCAAGTAGTTTTAACGGACTGTAGGCGGCTATCAGCAGTCAGAGCTATCTAGCGAGACTGCTGATAGCTTTAATGTTTGATTTAATCCAGAACCTAGACAATTTAAAGAACTACTCATGGCAACGATTCAGCAGCAAAAAATTCGGATTCGTTTGAAAGCGTTTGATCGCCGTCTTCTAGACACTTCCTGTGAGAAGATCGTAGACACCGCTAACCGCACAAACGCTACAGCAGTCGGCCCTATTCCTCTCCCTACGCGTCGTCGCATCTATTGTTTGTTGCGTTCACCTCACGTTGACAAAGACTCTCGTGAGCATTTTGAGACACGCACTCACCATCGCATCATTGATATCTATCAGCCGTCTTCTAAAACAATCGATGCCTTGATGAAGCTCGATTTACCAGCAGGCGTTGACATTGAAGTGAAACTATAAGCCAACACTGACGTTATCCAAATTGACTAAATGCAGGGATGATCAAGTTGTCTCCCTGCGTTTTACGTATATAAATTTCCCCTGAAACCGTCTCTCTGTATCGATCCCCTAGCTCTAGATGGGCTAGAGTAATAAGAGGAGCAGTCTTTACAGTTGACGAATAATGGCAACCTCATCGATCGCAGTTCGAGAACTTCCCATCTTTCCACTACCTGAGGTGGTTTTATTTCCGGGTAGACCTCTGCCTTTGCACATTTTTGAGTTTCGCTACCGAATGATGATGAACACTGTCCTCGAAAGCGATCGTCGCTTTGGGGTGCTGATGTGGGATCAGGTGCAAGGTAAGCCTGCATTAGTAGGATGTTGTGCAGAGATCGTTCAATTTCATCGGTTGCCTGACGATCGCATGAAGGTTTGGACGTTAGGGCAGCAAAGGTTTAGAGTTTTAGAATATGTCCGCGAAAAACCCTATCGGGTTGGCTTAGTCGAATGGATTGAGGATCATCCACCAGTTCAAGACTTAAGACCCCTCTCTAATAATGTGAGTCAACTATTGCAAGACGTGGTTCGTTTATCTGCGAAGCTAACCGGGCAAGAAATCGAGCTGCCTGAGACGATCCCAGATTTGCCGACTGAGTTGTCTTACTGGGTTGCCAGCAATCTCTATGGAGTGGCAGACGAACAGCAATCACTTTTAGAGATGCAGGACACCGCCGCCCGGCTCGATCGCGAAGCAGAAATCTTAACTTCGACGCGTAATCATTTAGCTGCCCGTACCGTTCTTAAAGACACGCTTGGAGATACTTCTGCCTGAGAGGATGTTGGTAGTCAGATCGACAAAACGTCATAACTTCCGAAGATCTTGAGCGTTTCAGTGTGGTCGGCTAACTCTACTAAAGCTGACTGCATTGAGGCTCCTCTAGCATCAGCTTCTAGATCGATGAAGAAGAGATATTCTCCCAGTGAGCGTTTGGTAGGACGTGACTCAATACGGCTCAAGTTAATCGAGCGCTTTGCAAAGATTTGGAGGGGTGTCACCAACGCTCCGGGTTGGTTTGCTCCAACGCTAAAGGCTAGAGAGGTATAAGCGCCCCCTGGAGAGGGAGTTAAGCTCAATAATAGAAATCGAGTGCAGTTGTCCGGATAGTCATTGATTGGGCAAGCTAGAATCGGCAAGTGGTGCAACTGGGCAGCCTGCTGGGAGGAAATTGCCGCGATCGTCGGATCCCCATCTAAATATTGCAGCGCTTCCGTGGTGGAATTGAGCGCGATCGGCTGGGCTTTTGGCAAAAAATTGTCTAACCATTTCTGACATTGAGCTAGCGCTTGAGGATGAGAATAGACGACGCGAATCGCTTCCCAATCTTCAGCACGAGAGAGCAACGCATGAAAAATCGGCATGACTAACGCGCGCTGAATTCTTAAGGTGTCTAACTGCCAAAGATTATCCAGCGTCATGGTGACACTGCCTTCGATCGAGTTCTCCATCGGCACTACTGCCATCTGCGCTTCTTTAGAAGCAACTGCCTCTAGCGTCTGACCAATACTGGGATAAGGACACAGAATGGCATCTTGTCCTGTCTCCTGCTTTAGCCAATCTAGACACGCGATCGCAGCCGCTTCTGTATAAGTGCCAGGAGGACCCAGGTGCGCGATCGAGATTGCCATCTTACTACTCTTTTTCTAAACAATTTTTTAATATTCCGATAGGGCTACTTCAATTTATGAGAAGCTAGTTAGAATTACTTAACGATTACTTCTCATTCATTAAACCCCTACATTATTATCAATGGATATTCGGTTTGCCGCTTCTCAATCTGTTGAAATTGTTGTTCAAGAACAGCCGATTCCGATCGCTCACTATTTGCGCCAGCCCCAGCGAGTGGTGACTGCCCTTGCCGCTTCTAGTCGAATCGAACTGTTGAATGACGATCAGTTTCGTCTCACGATGCGTCCGTTGAATTTTCTGTCTCTTAGCATTCAACCGACCGTGGATATGAGGGTGTGGGCAGATTCTAACGGAGCGATTAATGTGAAGTCGATCGCGTGTGAAATTCGTGGCGTTGAATATATTAACCAACGCTTTTCTCTCAATCTTGTTGGGCAGCTTTATCCTACTCAAATCGAGCAAACCACCTATCTGAAAGGGAGAGCCGATCTAGAAGTGCAAGTCGAGTTGCCGCCGCCTTTTCTGCTAACTCCCAAGTTTTTGCTAGAGAGAGCCGGGAATGGTTTGCTGCTAAGTGTTTTGAGTACCATCAAACAAAGATTACTTCATCAACTCCTGCTCGACTATCGCAATTGGGCAACCAGTCAATCAGAAACGGAAGTTTCTCAAGGAAGAAATTTATTTCCAGTCAATCATCCCGCATCCTAGTTGAATCATTCCCATTGAAGTAGAGCTTTTTGAATCGGAGCGTAGCTGCGACGATGAAAAGGAGTGATACCAAGCTTTTCGATCGCGTTCAAATGTTCTTTTGTGCCATAGCCAGCATTGCGCTCCCAGCCGTAACCCGGATGCCGCTTCGCCAAACGCTTTAAGAAACGATCGCGGCGCACTTTTGCAATAATCGAGGCGCAGGCGATCGCATAAGAAGACGCATCTCCATCAACGATCGCTGTGTGCGCCCCCAAATCTGCCTTCTTAATTTCACGTCCATCAATCAGGGCATGATCAATTGGCGCAATGCGACGTAACGATCGCTGCATTGCTAGATGAGATGCTCTGAGCACATTAAACTGTTCGATTTCTGCAACGGTGGCAATTCCGACTCCAACCGAGGTCGCCTGGTTGAGAATTTGGGTGAAGAGACGGTCTCGCTGGGCAGCAGATAGAAGTTTAGAATCGCGAACTCCTGCAATCATTGGGCAATGAGCTGGAAGCAACACCGCGGCTGCCACGATCGGGCCACACAAACTTCCAAGTCCTACCTCGTCTACTCCTGCGATTCGTAGTTGCCCCTGCTGCCAGAAGGCTTGCTCAACCTCCAAGCCTGGATTCTTTGCCATAGCGTTGATCAAATTACAGACTTTAGCGTAGGAGCTATAGCAATCCCATCTCAGTTGTAAGAGTGAGACAGGCTTCTAGCCTATACGGGCAGGATGCCCATCCCACAAATCTTTCAGGAGGATTGCTATATCTACTCGCCTGTAGTTGCAGAAGATCGGCGGCGACGACGACGAGTCACTAGGGCCTCTTCTTCCGGTTCGGGTGCAGGCTGTTCATTTAAACTCGGTTCTGAGGGAGCTTCTTCAATGAGGTCAGAAGTCAAAAGAGGTTCATCAACCACTCTAGTAGAAGGCTTTTTCCTGACTTTCAGAGAGACCAATTCAGAATTTTGTGAAGGAGCAGCCTCCACGTCTGGCGCAAAGTCTTCATCCTCGATCGTTGGAGCTTCAGTTGCTACAACGGGTGGTGTAGGAGGAGCTTGCCCTGGTAGGGTTACAAAGATGTTTGCCGATTTCGGATTTTTCAACTCCTGAGTGGTGAGCACGATCGGTGAGATTCCCATCCACGCATAAACGTCTTGCTCGTCTGGAGTCATCTCAACATAGATCGACTCAGGCGGCTCAGCAGTTGGTTTAACCGCCCCGCGTCGAGGCAGGCGACCTCGCTTATCCTCAGAGGGTCTAACCTCTACTGAAGTGAAAACCTCTTCAACAGCAGGGGAAGATGGTGGTTCAGAGATCGGTTCCGATCTCGAAATGACCGGAGCTACCGTGGCAGGCGCGGGAATGTAGCGAGTGGGTTCTTCCCAAGGAACACCCTTTGCACTCACGCCTTCTCTGGTTGTGGGACTGGTTGTGGGACTGTCCACGCGACGGCGGCGACGACGATTTGCGCCGCCTCGCCCTCGCTCTTGATAGCTAGGATGATTGAGTAACTCTAGATCCTGATCGCCATTGTCTCCGTCAGCATCATCCCCTTCCCAAAACAAATCGTTTGTGGCAGGAAGTTCTCGACGAGGTTCTGGAAGGCGACGGCTCTCACGATTTTCTCTGAGAGACACTGCCGATCGTTCCAGGTTTTCCCCTTCGTCATCGTGTGATTCTCCAGGCAAGTGAGCCAAAAGCCCCAATCCACCGCAAGTCGCACAAGGACGACCAAACAGTTCGTAGATATTCTTGCCCTGGCGTTTGCGAGTCAGTTCAACCAGCCCCAGTTCTGAGAGTTGGGAGATTTGCGGTTTAGACTTGTCGGCTCTGAGAGCTTTATTGAAATGTTCGAGCACTTGCAGTTGGTCACGCCGAGCATCCATATCGATGAAGTCTACAATGATCACTCCCGCAATATTTCTGAGACGCAGTTGACGGGCAATTTCGGTTGCTGCCTCACAGTTAGTCCAGAGAACCGTTTCGCGCGCGGTTGCCGATCGGGTAAACGAGCCAGAGTTTACGTCAATGACTGTTAATGCTTCGGTGCGCTCGATAATAATATATCCGCCAGAAGGCAAGTCTACTCTGGGTTTCAGCGCTTCCCGAATCGCAGCATTCACCCGGAAATATTCCAGCATTGGGATACGTTCACGGTGATGATCGATCAGCACTCCTTGAGGAGACTTTCCTCCACCCCAATTAACCAGTTGCTGCTTGACCCGTTTTAGCCCAGTGTGAGAGTCCACCACAATCCGATTGACATCTGAACTATAGACATCTCGAAGCACGCGCTGAATAAAATCATCGTCGCGGTTTAGCAATGCTGGGGCACGAGTAGAGCCAGCTTCTTGAATGATTGACTCCCATTGCCGTTGCAGCGTTTCTAAATCCTCAATAATTGCCTCTTCAGGCATCCCTTCAGCTTCTGTGCGAATCACCAGCCCCATTCCCGCAGGTTTGACTAAAATGGCTAATGCTCTCAAACGGTTCCGCTCATTTTCACTGCGAATGCGCCGAGATAAGTTAACGCCTCGACCGTTAGGCATCAAGACTAGATAGCGTCCCGGCAGCGAAACATTTCCTGTCAGGCGAGGCCCCTTATTGCCAGTGGGTTCCTTCATCACCTGCACGAGAACTTTTTGTTGAGGAGCCAGCAACTCAGTGATTGAACCTGCTGCCCGCTTCAACCGCAAAGGGCCCAGATCGCTCACATGGATGAACCCATTGCGCTCTGAGTCTCCAATGTTAACGAAGGCAGCGTCTATCCCAGGAAGGACATTTTCAACAATTCCTAGGTAAATATCACTAACCTGGTGGCTTCCAGTCGCAACAATAATCTCTTGAATCTGATCTTCCGAAAAAACAGCAGCAATTCTATGCTGTTCAGCGATAACAATCTGCTTGGTCATTCAATTTCCTCAAAGTTGGCAGCGGTGGGGGCATCGAAGTTCTTGCGCCTCTCGCTTTTTTAAATTTTGTGAGCTAAACCTTTAAAGCCACGTATACCTAGAAGCTGCCAATGGTTTGAGGTTTACTAAACCCTTAACCTCAAGCCCGGCGCTTCAGTGTCAGACGAGTCAATACACAAGCTGTAATCTGTCGAGCAGTTCGATCCGTCACTAAACGAATCAAATCTTGCATACAGATTAACGATGAGCGGAAAGTCTAGCAAGAGTTAAGCTGTGACTAGCATCTAATGCAATTCACCCGGCGGCAACCACGGGGAATTGTAGTCCACAACTGCCTCTGATGCAAAGCATTATAGCGTGTAGACATGACTCTGCTACTAAATTTGGAGAATTCGCTCAGATTTAGCTGAAATTTTCGAGAGTGAACAAAATTTCAGGCTGCGTCAAAGACCGTGACCTTACTGAGAAACTCGTTTAATCGCCCGACAAAATCAGGTGACTCCGGTGAGTTTGAAGCATCCGCAACTCTTGCTGTGAAGCTTGTTCTAGTAGATAGAGAACATGGTCAGAACGCAGCAGAGTTCCATCGTTGCGGCAACTTCCAATGTATCGAAAGACAGCTTGCAACTCGTTTACTTCGATCGCTGCCAGGTCAAAGAGCCGATCGCGCAGGTTAATCGATCGCACCTTTCCTGATTTTGTCGTTTGCTCAAACCAAATTTCTTCTTTTGCTTTGATGGTGTCAATCCACTCTTGCCACTGAGCCAAGGAAGCCGCTTTGGTAAAGTCAACCGTGATTTGATACTCAGCTTTCTCTAGGAGTTGAGTAGCAGCGGGGGCACTGACCTCAACAGATTCAACACTATAAATAGGAATTTCGGACGGCAGCTTAGCGGCAAGCTTCTCCCAAAAAACCTTGGGGTCGATCGTTTCGGTCAAGTCAAAGTCCACAATCTCGCCAGAACTGGTAGTTCCTAACGGCAGTGCGTTGGCAGAGACAATTCGAGGTGCAGGATGAAATCCGCCTGTAAATGTTACAGGAAGAGATGCACGACGCACGGCACGATCGAACAGTCTCATCAAATCTAAATGGCTGATTAACGCCATCTCGCCCACTTTGCCCAGCCGAACTCTCAGCCGTTGCGATCGCTGTTGGTTGGGTTGAAAGTGCCCCGCAAACTGAGGAATTGGCAACGGCGGAACGACCACGTTATGTCCAAAATCTACACCGCACACGCCACAATGAGAGCATCCTTCAAACGAGCAGTCGGGGACGATCGCGGCTTCTAGTGCCCGTTGCAAGTCATCTTTGAGCCACTGTTTGTCAATTCCTGTATCAATGTGATCCCACGGAAGTGCGTCATCCAGGGAGGAATGAGATTTTGATTGTCCTTCGTCGTCTTTACCCTGTTCAAAGACGTTCCATTCGCCGTTCTCAACTTTACGATATTTCCAGGTTAAGCCCGACTCATCGATCGCCCGCGTCCATGCAGAAAAGGCTTGATCGAGGCTTTCCCACCAGGCATCCATGCCTGCACCGAGTTCCCAAGCTCGGCGAACGACGGATGACAAGCGACGATCGCCACGACCGACAAAATCTTCCATTGCTGAGATGCGAACGTCAGTGAAATTAATTTTTACGCCGCGCAGACCCTGAAAGGCTGCTTTCAAAAGAGTTTGTTTACGCTTGAACTCAGTCGTAGAAACCGAGTGCCACTGAAAGGGAGTATGCGGTTTGGGTGTGAAGTTAGAAATCGTAACGTTGAAATCTAACCGTCTTCTGCCTTGCTTACTGCACTCTTGTCTCAACCAGCGCATCGTTTCGACAATTCCCAACACATCGACATCCGTTTCACCTGGCAAACCGATCATGAAGTAGAGCTTAATCTTGTCCCAACCTTGTTCGACCGCAGTTTTGACCCCTCGCAGCAGTTCCGCGTTAGTCAACCCTTTATTCACGATGTCTCGCATTCGTTGAGTGCCCGCTTCGGGGGCGAACGTAATGCCACCTTGACGAGTTCCGCCGATGATGTTGGCAATGTTTTCGTCGAAGCGATCGACCCGTTGACTGGGCAGTGTCAGGGTAATATTTTCGTCTTTTAGCCGATTCTTAATCTCCATGCCAACGGCAGGCAGCGCTAGATAATCTGAACAGCTTAGAGACAGCAGAGAGAATTCGTTATAGCCTGTCGCCCGCATTCCTTGCTCGATCGCGTCAACGACTTGTTCAGGTTCGACATCTCGTGCTGGGCGAGTCAGCATTCCAGGTTGGCAGAAGCGACAGCCCCGCGTGCAGCCGCGACGAATTTCGATAGTTAAGCGATCGTGAACCGTTTCGACATAGGGAACAAGCCCGATCGAATAAGCAGGCATCGGATCAGCCACTCGTCGCAAGATTCGGGCAGGGACATCCAGGCGATTCGGGTACACAGATCCATCTTCTGCCATGTCATAAAACTGAGGGACATAAACGCCCGGTATTTGTGCCAAATCTAAGAGCAGTTCTTCACGGCTCAACTTGGCTACTTTTCCTTCTTCTAAAATCAGCCCAATTTCGGGAAGCAGTTCTTCGCCATCTCCTAAAGCGATGAAATCGAAGAAGTCGGCGTAGGGTTCTGGGTTAGAGGTTGCGGTTTGTCCGCCTGCAAAAATTAAGGGATAGGACTGATTAGTCCGTTCGCGCCAAGTTAGAGGGATGCCTGCTAAATCCAACATTTCTAGAATGTTAGTGGCTCCTAACTCATAGCTGAGGCTAAAGCCAAGGATGTCAAACTCAGTCAGCGATCGCCGTGACTCAACTGCAAATAAAGGGGTTTGGGTCGTTTTGAGTTTAAGCGCCAGATCGGGTGCAGGCAGATAAGCCCGATCGCACAGTTGACGAGGCTGGGCATTTAGAATGCTGTAGAGAATAATGTGCCCCAGATTAGATGCTCCGACTTCATAAACCTCCGGGTAAGTCAATATCCACCGCACTGTGGTGTTTTCCCAAGGCTTATGAATGGCACCTAGCTCATTGCCCAAATATCGAGCAGGACGCAGGATATCAGGAGTCAGTAATGCTTCGACTGCAACTGCCACGGTTAAACCACCTTGCTTGAGGTCTGAAGAGATCGACACTTCAGTATACTGAAGTTTTAGCAAGGTATTGACCGCAGCGCGAACCGTGAAGTTGCTTTAGAAGCGGATGGAACAGCGTTGAGTCGATTTACATACTTAAGCTGTTGCCTCAAACGCTGCTGAGTTTTCAAAGATCTCAAATACGCGATCGAGCTGAGTTAACTCAAAAATAATGCGAATCGAGGCAGATACCGAACACACACTAAATCGCTTATTTTGCTTTTGAGCCAGACTTAGCGTAGAAACCAGCACCATCAGTCCAGCGCTATCTAAAGACTCAACATCACGCATATCTATGAGCAGATCAGAGTTGTGCGTTGACTCTACGGCGATCGCTAGCTGATTTTGAAGCGCCGACGCATTTGCTGCGTTGACAAATCCCTTGGGACAAATGACGATGGTTTGACGACGAATAAGTACGCTCTGCATTATCTTAATCCCTTGATTTCTAAACTAAAAAACTTGATGCCGATGCTCCGACGATAACCGCACATCGAGTGCATCGCATATATCAACTGCATTGTTTTGCGAAATCTTTATTAGATAAGCCCTATTGTTTAAACTTTTCAGTAAGCTTTTGAAGTTAATGTATAAATACGTACAAAACTACGGGCTTAGACTAACACTGAAACTTACCCAAAAACTTTGGTGACCTAAATCACCTCAGATCTATGGGTTGGATCACCTTAAAAGTGAAACGATCGATAGACAATTCTAAGGTATAGAGTCGTCACAACCTTATATGAAAACTAGTGAGAACATGCGTCAGTTGGTAGGGAAAGCGCTTTACTTCAAATGTTTGACTCCTGATATCGAGAACGAGATTAACTACGAACTAACGCGACAAGGACACATTTCTGACGTGGACTACGAAGCGCTTGAGCTGCTAATGGCTGAAATGGATGCGGGTCGGATTCGACTAGTGCCCAGCCCCTAGCTTGTCAGAAAACGCATCAGGATAAAATTGACAGAGTTGACGAATAAACTCACGAAGCTGGTGATGAGCGGTTATCGCTTGTGGAGTCGAGTCGGCAATCTCATCCAGGCTATAAAGAGACGACAGCACCGGAATGGCTTCGACATCCAAAGCTGGACGAAACAGAATTGCAGGCAATAACAAGTCTGCTCCCTGCCGCAAATCATGCCAGCAGGGTGAGTTTTTTGATCGATGCTCAAACGATTGAGAAGAGTTTGCCGTCTCTGATGAACCTATTACTAAAACTAGAGGACGTGCCCAGCATAAGCGGCGAGCTTCCACAATTTGCACCACTTCGGCATAGAGGCGGGTTGCATTAAGCTCAAGACAGACAATCTGTGAAGGTTGAAACTTAGAAACCCAAGCTTTCGACCCTTGATATTGTGAATCCAGATCCATAGGTTGCATTTAACTAGCAGTTGCACTGTATTGATCATAGATGGCTGATTATGCCAACGGCTACCGTTATAACGCTGTAGGTATTCTGAGAGCGGTTCCGTTTCGAGAAAGCACGCTCATCAGTTTCTCTAAGGGTGGCGAATTCCTGTGAAGAAGCGTTAACCTAGACAAGAGCCATTCATAAAAACTTTTTTCTTTCAACAGCCTGTGAGCTAAGCCTGAAGAACATTGGGAAACCAATCAATTTACAGCGTTGTCAGGGCTGAAAAAGGTGATTATCGTAATGTGCTGGTCTTTTAATTAGTTGTTGATAGTTTACGGAGAGGATAGAACTGTGTCTGTTGAAACTATTGAGAAGCGTTCAACATCACGAAAACTTGCGCCTCGCTATAAGGTTTTACTCCATAACGATGATTACAATTCGATGGAGCATGTGGTGCAGGTTCTCACAAAAACAGTGCCCAATTTAACCCAGCCCCAGGCGGTGAACATCATGATGGAGGCTCACACAAATGGGCTTGCGTTGGTGATTACGTGTGAACAAGAGCATGCAGAGTTTTACAGCGAGACGCTCAAAGCGAACGGGCTACAGAGTACGATCGAACCCGACGAGTAGCAAACAATAAATTGAAATCTAGGATTGAACGCCTGTCTACCTACCCCGCTCCTTTTCGGATCGGGGTGTTTGTGCTGATGCTCTTGCTGATATGGGCACCTTTCGTTGGGCTAACAAACTGGCTAGTTCACGATTCAAACACGGCTTCGATCGTAACGATACTTCTGCTCTACGCAGAATTTATCTTCTTAGTGCGGTTGTGGGGACGTTATGTTTATCATCAGCCAGACTTACTCAAACGATATGGTCTGGTAAAAACTCGCAGGAACGGCATTAATTTTCTGACGGGTTTAGCGATCGGGCTAATCAGCCTTCTGTTAATGTTTGCCGTTCAAGGCGTTTTGGGGTGGGTCACTTGGTTATCTCCTCAGCCGTTTCTGCCTCGCATCATCTTAGAAGGTTCCCTAACAGGGCTAGGAATTGGTTTCGCTGAAGAGCTTTTGTTTAGAGGCTGGCTGCTAGATGAGTTGCAGAGAGATTACAGTCTGCAAAGAGCGATGTGGATTAACGCGATCGTGTTTGCTTTGCTGCACGCGCCCAGATCTATCGCCCAAGTTCCTGCGCTCATCCTTCTGGGTTTAGCGTTGGTGTTGGCAAAACGCGCTAGTGGAGGCAGATTAGGACTCTCGATCGGGCTACACGGCGGGTTAGTTTGGGGTTACTACATGGTCAACGTGGGGCAACTGACCAAATATTCAAATCAAGTGCCCGACTGGTTGACGGGAATAGGTGGAAACCCGTTGGCAAGCTTGACGGGAATGGTGGCACTGGGCGCGATCGCATTAGGAATGAAGATTGCATCGTCTCGCCCTACAGATCCGAAGACTTAGCTGGCTCATCCAGGTGAGTTCCGATGAGACACGCCCCAGCAAGATTTACTCCGTCTAGGTTGGCGTTTTGTAGATCTGCACACAACAGATTTGCGCCTGCTAAATTTGCGCCTGCTAAATTTGCGCCTTGCAGATCAGCTTCTTCTAGGTTGGCTTCTGATAAAAGTGCGCCTTGCAGATCTGCCTGACTCAAATTGGCACCGTGCAGATTTGCGCCGCTCAAGTTGGCACCCCGCAAATCTGCTCCCCGCATATCAACCCCTTGAAAGCTGACACCCATTAAGTTGGCACCACTGAGAAAAGCCCCTGTGAGGGCAGCACGAGTGAGCTGCGCGCGCATCAGGTTGGCACCTCTTAGATTGCTTCCGCGCAAATCTGCTTCGGTCAAGTCAGCTTGCATCAGATTGGCACCTGTCAAATTAGCTCGAAGGTCAGCCCCGACTAATTGGCTACCGATCAAGTTGGCTCCGTCTAAAGAGGCTCCAGAGAGTTTAGCGCCTGTCAGATCAGCCCCTGCGAGTCTAGCTCCAGCTAAATTGACACCCCTCAAGTCCGCATGGGAAAGATCTTCATCTTGTAGGTCGGCACCTGCTGAACATTTGTTTTTACTCGATCGAACCGCTTGAAGATCCATAACGCTAAACCTGCTTTGTGACCAAATTAGTAACCTGCTGAGATGACTCAATTAGGTTCAGAATATCTTCATCTGAGTGAGAATCTAAGAGCCACATCCCCGCCGCAATCTTGGGAAGATTGATCGACAGGCTCAACCCTTGTTGCATCCCAGCCGCTAATAGGGCGAGTGCATCGACGAGTTTAGGATCGAAGCGATCGCCCTGTTCAGCTTGACACGCCTCTAAAGCTTTCATGAAATACCCTTCAGAATCGGGTTGGGCATCCGCATTTCGCAAGTCGGCTAGATGTTGCTGAAACTCGACGACTAGTCCCAAAATTCGGGACTCTAGAGGAATATCGTCTCCTGCGAGTCCGGCAGGCTGACCGCGCCCATCCCAGCGTTCAGACTGGTGAGTGATGATGGTCGCGATCGCTTTAAGTCGCTGCATCGTGCGAAGAATTTGCGCGCCTGGCACGATCGGGCAACTAGGCGGTGCGTCAGTCTCATCTTCTGAATAACGAGCAAAGCTGCTGCCACTGAGAACGCTGTCCGATCGCTGCAAAAAAGCGAGTCGGTGCAACAAGCTGGCAAGACGGAGGCGATTTAACTGCCAGCTAGGAAGATCGAGCAACTGAGCCATCGCTTCCGACAAGGTAGCAACTTCGGCTGCTGCCATGGGGTTGCTGATATCCGTTTGATCAATGAGTTGTGCCAACCGTAAGAACGCCTGTAATTCATTAGAAACCAGATTGTTGTCTAGCGCTTCGTGACGGTGTGAGGCAAACCTGTATTCTGGCTGCTGACTGAGATGTGCCTGACCTGTTTGCAGGTATTCCATCACTCGCGAGACGGCTGTATAAACGTCATCGCGATCGGCTGTCTCAGCTTCAGTCGCGATGTCTTCGACTCTCGCCATCAGTTGCTTTTGCAATTCGGGATTGTAGCGCCCAATGTGAGCGATCGCGATCTCCACCGTTTCTCGAACTAAGCCTGATTCAAACGTCCAAAAACCATAGAACTTACGCTCTAAATCTTCCGTAGGAACTCCGTTTGCCCCATAATCAGCAACCGATAGTTCCTGACACAGCACCATTGCCGTATAAGTCGGAGCCAAAATCATTAGGTGCCATTCTTGAGCAACTGGGTCGGTTGGCTCAAGTTCGACGAGAGAAACGTTCGATCGCTGACTCGTCGGATGCTCGGCAAAACCCGCATCGTGAGCTGCCATCAGCACAATTTGTCTAGAGTGTTCTGCTAGATCTGAGTAGCGATCGGCTTCTGCCAAATACCATTTGCCTCTTTGAAAAGCAGTCACGACGAGAGGAGAACTGCTGCAAGTGAGAATGCAGTCTTCTAGCGCATGGCACAGAGAAACTAGCGTATTTTTGTAGTAAACACCGAAATTGAGAGGGCGTTTCCCAGCGTCTCCGCTTTCATGAGAAACTCCCAACTCATGCAGAATTGAACCTTCTAACATTACTTTCCTACTCCAACACCTGCTAACGCTTGCTGTTTAGGTTCGATCGGAGCAGAGAGCGCTTCTTCTAACTCTGCCCGTCCCAGTCTCGCTTCTAAAATATTCATCACTTCGCGCCCAAAATCGTTGGGGTTTCGCTGCCACGCTTGAAGACAGACTTCGCCGAAGAAAGAACCAAGGGGTTCAGGATTCCAAAACAGCTTGCGGATCGACCAGGGCGTGATGTTCATCGGATCATATCCTGGTTTAAGAATGTTGTTTTTGAAGGCATACTCTTCTAAGTGAGTGTGGGGTTGCAGGCCGATAAAGAAGATAGCAGGCTCTACCTTGTCTGCACCAAAAATTTTCTCTAACTCTCGGTGATAAGCGATCGTTTGACGAATCGTATCGGGACGCTCATCGATTACATTAAACGAATAGTTGACTGAAACCAAAGCATTGAATCCAGCGGCTTTCAGGTCGCGGCAATTCTCTAAGACGGTTCTCAGGTTGTATCCCATCCGCATTTTGCGAACTAACTCTTGTGATCCGCTTGTGATGCCGATCTCAAAGTAGTTCATTCCTGTTTTTACCATCAAATCGCACAATTCGGGAGTCAGATTATCTGCCCGAATGTAGGCTGCCCAATGAATATCTTTCATGCCCGCGTCAAGCACTTTTTGAAGTAGCTCAATCACGTCATCCATATATTTACGAGCCGGGATGAGTTGAGCATCAGTGAACCAAAAATTACGGATGCCGCGATCGTAGAGTTGCCGCATCTCAGCCACGACTTCATGAGCCGGGTTAATTCTCACCTGTTTCCCTTCAATCACCGTATAGATGCAGTAGCAGCAGTTATGGGGACAGCCTCGCTTGGTTTGAACACCCACATAAAAATCTTGAGCTTGAAAATAGTATTCAAACTCACGCCAGATAGTCTGAATGTAATCGTAGTTGCAGGCAGTCTTTTCAATGTTGGCTGGAATTTCGTGAACTAAGCGATCGCGAGGCTTGGTTTCACCCACGACATAGCATCGCTCGTCTTCAAAGTTTTGACCTCGAAGCATTTTCTCTAACAGCGATTCGCCTTCGCCCACTGAGATAATCGAACCTTTTGGCAAGCTCTTGCCGATCTGCTCATAAAACACGCTGACGGCACCGCCGCCCACGACAACACGAGCAGCCGGATTGTATTGTTTAGCTCGACTGACTCCTCGTTTGATCAAACCAATATTCCGCCAAAGCTCACCATAATAGCCGGAAGCGATTCGCAGTAGACCCACCGCGCCCCTTGCCTTGACTAGGGGATTTAAGGAGTAAAAGAACTCAAACGTATGCTGTAGAGGATTTCCACCTCGCCCATCGACGGGAGCATAAATTTGAATGTCTCGCCACGAGAACACCAGCAATGTTGGCTTAAATTCGTCAACACAGTCATCTAAAGCCGCATTGAAATCGAGCGGGGGAACCGTGCCCAAGTCTAAAATCTTCTGCTCGACCTCAGGAAACTGCTTGTGAACGTGATCGGCAAGATAAACCACACCGATCGGAAAGATGGGGTTACAGGGAAGGCGAACGTAGAGAATCCGATTTTCCATTGCAGTGAGTCTATTCAAAAGTGGAGTTTGAGACGATCGGGGCGATTTAGATACAGTCAATATGAGAGGAGTATGATCCCAACCTTTCAACTTCTAATTTAAGAATATCGATAATGTCTCCTCTGTCCAAAATCAGGACTTTAGCCCAAATATGTGAGAAGATTCTGAAAACTATTTTCATATAACTTTACGATACCACTGACATCAGACTTCTGCATGGTCTAGGCTGCAAGTTCCGACGACTTTAGACGAGCCAAGTAGCAGGCTGATCTCAATTCGGTTTCCATCCGAGTAAACACTGAGAGAGGATTCTTAACATTCCTCTAGTTTAAGAAAGAATTCGCCATGAGACAGGCAGTTGGTAATCGGGTTTACAGTTGCCAGGGATCGCAGGTGTTAGGGTTCAAGTTAATAACCATCTTTAAGGTTGGAGTACCTCAATAGACTTATGGCTCAAGTCTTCGATCCCATTCCATCTGATAACTGCGATCGCCTGCTTTGCTGCTATGTCAACGTAACCAGTCAGATTCAGATTGCTCGAATTAGCAATATCCCTAACTGGTACTTTGAGCGTGTGGTCTTTCCGGGGCAGCGCTTGCTTTTCGAGACATGCTCTGATGCCCATCTAGAGATTCATACAGGCATGATGGCAAGTGCGATTCTATCCGATACGATCGCCTGTTCTAGTCTTCGTGTTCCAGAAGAGCCTGAAATAATAACACCCGTTCAGGAACAAGAGTTAGAGCGAAGAAACGAAGGAATAGCCCCTGGGAACGAGTCTCAAGTGATAGAGACGCGATCAGCCGCAGTCTTGACTTCTGTAGATTGATGTCTCGGTTCCAAGCTAAGATCCACTCACGAGCTTAGAGAACTCTTTAAGAAAAGACTTTTAGGTTTCTGAACTGATACGACTATACCGATCTCTCTAACCTTGAGAGTGGCGTAAAAGAAATCATGCGGTGGCTTGCTCAGTCGCCGCATTTTTTGAGGAAGATAGAGAGGTAATGTGAGAGACTAAAAACTTTGGATTTGCCCTCTTTTATCTGGTTGTGGAAAATTGCTGCGTGGTCAATGGGGTTTGCGATCGCTACCTATTTGCTGCAAACCGTGACCGGGATCGGAATGTTTGCCGGACGAACTCAAGCCGGGTCACGTCCCGATTGGCTGCGTCCTCTACACTTTTGGAGTGGTGTCGTCATGGCGCTGCTGGTGCTGCTGCTTTTAGCGATCGGCATTGTGGGCACTTTAGGACACTACGGCAGCCTGGCGCATTCAGCTCACTTACCTATAGGAATTGGGGTGGTGGAATTAGTCATGCTCTCAGCTTGGAGTGCAGTGCAGATCAGTCCCGATCGCCCTTGGGCGCGTCCTCTACACATTGCTGTAAACGTCTTGTTATGTGTCGCATTTGTACTCGTTTCGCTAACGGGCTGGAGCGTCGTTCAAAAATATCTATAGGTCATTTTTAACCCTGACAGGTGTTGTGTCCCAGCGATCTCCCCGTACTTGGGTGTGAACTTGCCAATTGGATGCGGATTGAGGGTAGTCTGATCGATAATGCCCGCCTCGGCTTTCGGTTCTAAATAGGGCACTTTTGAGAATCAGATCAGCCACGTCTAGCAAGTTATGCAGTTCTCCCCATGCTTTGAGATAAGGATCTGCATCAGCCGCAAATTGAATGGTTTGGAGAGGCTTGAGCGTGAAGAGAGATTGACTGAGCGAGAGTTGGGCAAATTCTCGTTGCCAGACTTTGACCTGAGCGATCGCATTCTCTAAGGTCATTTGCTCCCGACAAATTCCTGCACTCTGCCAGATCAGTTTGGGTAGCTCTGTGCGGAGTGCCTGGATTTTGTCTAACTCGGAGCGTTCCAGCTTGTGAAAGTCAGTCAGATTGGTAAATTCTTCATCTATTTTCTGAGCGTCATCAATGGATAGATGGGTCAGTTGCGCCCCAAAAACCAAGCATTCTAATAAAGAATTGCTGGCAAGTCGATTTGCACCGTGAACCCCCGTACTAGCCGTTTCACCCACTGCATACAATCCCGAAATATCCGTCTGATTGATCAGATCTGCCTCGATGCCCCCCATCCAATAATGAGCAGCCGGGGCAACCGGGATCGGTTCTTGAAAAACATCGATTCCCCAGTGCTGACAGACCTGAATGATGTTAGGAAATCGATGACGAATAGTTTCCGCAGGAATGGGGCGCAAATCTAGCCAAACGTTTGCGCTTGCCGCATCTGCCTCTGTTTTCTGTAAATGATTAAAGATCGCCCGACTGACCACATCTCTCGGTGCAAGTTCTCCGGCGGGGTGATAGTCAAAAGCAAAACGGTGCCCGTGCCGATCGACCAAATGTGCGCCCTCTCCCCGCACCGCTTCGCTAATCAAAAAGCGCGGCGCACCTGCTTTAGTTAGCGCAGTCGGGTGAAACTGCACAAATTCTAAATCGCGCAATGTGGCTCCGGCTCGATGGGCGATCGCCACTCCATCCCCCGTGCTAACTGCTGGATTGGTCGTCTGAGCAAGAACCTGCCCACCGCCGCCTGTTGCCAAGACAACCGCTCCCGCCCGAATCCACTCAACCCGTCCCTGATTAATCAGGCTTATCCCCTGACAACGCTGGTGCGGCGCGTCTAGCCACAAATTCAGCACAAAGGCTTGGGAGACGATCTGAATGTTTTTCCGGCTGAGAACCTGTTCTATTAAAGTAGTGACAACAGCGCGACCTGTCGTATCAGCCGCATGAAGCACGCGACGACGTGAGTGAGCCGCTTCTAGAGTCAGGGCAAGATTAGAACCCTGGTGATCGAAGGCAACCCCCATATCAACTAAATTGTGAATGCACGTCGCCGCATTCTCGACCAAAAACTTTACTGCATCATAGTCACACAATCCGGCTCCAGCTTTGAGGGTGTCTTCGAGATGCAGTGTTGTCGAGTCGTGAGGGTCAACCACAGCAGCAATTCCCCCTTGTGCCCAATCGCTGGCCGATCGAGACAGCGCATCTTTGGTGATCAGCCCAACCTGAAGATGAGGAGGCAGACAAAGCGCTGTATAGAGTCCTGCGGCACCCGCACCTACCACAACCACATCAAACCGAGCAGGGACATCGCGGCGTTCAGACACGTCTAAGCTGAAATCTGACATAGATTAAGTTAACGATAAAAAATGCTCCCTGCAATTAGGTTAAACCAGAGAAAAGATCTTAGGTAAACCTAGAGGCAGAGAGCGATCAATCACAAATGCAGGTCGAACAGAGTTTTTTGAAGTGGCTGACTTTAGCGATAGATGCCGTTGTTGATGCGATCGTCGCCTTCGGTCAGTTCTTTAGAGACTTCGCTAGTGACAAAGTTTTTGAGGTTTGACTGAAGCGTCTCTTTCTGTTGCTCCGTTAAACCAGGAATGTCTAAAACATCTTCAACCTTTTCATAAGGAGAATTTCTAAAGATGATGCTTGCCAAGGTTGGGTACATTCCCGGAAACTGCCGGAAAGCACGCAAGTTGGTGTTATTCAAGTCAATCTTTTTACCAAATTCTGTTGCCATCTTATCTTCTACGGCATTCCGAAGCGGTTCAGTCGGCTCCGCTGCCAACAAAACAGACGGGCGAAAAGCAGAACCGAGATCGTTCAAGTTAGTGGCTAAGGCAGTTTGAGACGACCCTAACCAACCTAAACAGCTAATGATCAAACTCAAGGTGGCGACAAAGCGAACTAAACGTTTCATGATGAATTTCCCTCCCCTTCGTATCGGGCAGACTCTCTACACAGCTTTTATTAGAGCCTATCATCTCAGTGATACAAACTTCTCATTAACTTGAAGAGTTAGCAGGAGTCAGATCAAAACCCTAAACCTCATCCACTGCTGCCGACTTTTGTTTGCAAGAAGGCATCGAGATCTCCAAACGAGCAAGCATGGGTCAGAGTAGGCACCTCGTAGCCTTTGAGATGGACAGTGTATTGCTCAAAAAAGTTAGCGTCGTCCACCAGAGTAGACAGATGATGATGAGTCGTTTCACCGATCGCAATGTCTAAACCGATTTGCTTAGTGGCAGACTCTAGCCTAAACGCGGCGTTCACGGTGTCACCCAGGGCGGTATAGTCGGGTCGATCGCCGCTGCCCGTGTTGCCCACCATTGCATAACCTGTGTTGATCCCAGCTCCAATTTTGAGCGGAAACGGTAGCGGATACTGATTATAGAGACTGCTGGTCATGGTGTGAAGCGCGTTGACAGCCTGGAAAATTCGCAGCATTTCGTCGCGATTCACCCCTTGTGCGCCATGAGTCCAAACTGACATAACTGCATCGCCGATGTATTTATCGACCCAGCTTCCATACTCACGAATAATGTCCCCGGCGCATCGAAACCAGGTGCCAATCACTTCTGAAAGTATCTTTTCGTCTAACTGCCGCGTCAACCCTGTAAAGTCTCGAATATCGACGACCAGAACCGAGATTAACCGACGAATATGAAGGGTTGCAGTGGCCGTAAATTCTTTAGAATCCATTCCGATCGCACCCTCGATCTGCTGATGAACGGGGCAATAGAACTCAATCTCGGTTTGCCCAAACGTTAAGCGATCGCCATTTTGCAACGTGACCGGAATGCTGACGCGCCGACCATTGATAAAGGAGCCGTTGCGACTGCCCAAATCGATCAGGTAAAATTCGCCGTTCTCCATCGACTGCAACATCGCATGGTTGCGCGAGATCCAACGATCGGACAGAACGACATTGTTATCTTCACTGCGTCCGACCGTCCAACAACTACCGCCAATTAAGGGGAATCGACGACTTCCTGAATCTGTTCTTAATACGAGATGTGGAGTGGGTTGCAAAGTCACCACAGGTTGAGAAGCGAATAAATCCTTTCCTATGATGCCCTATGACACGCTTAAAAAGTGCCAGCGTTAACGATTGGAAGCGGATAACTTAAGCATCTTTAAGCAACCGATGGTCAAATTCTCAGCAGCAAGAAATTATTTCCCAAGCATTTTAGTCGATCTGAACTTAACCGATTTTCACGCAAGTGACGCGGCAAGCCAAAACAGACTATCTACCAAGATTGTACTCAGAACTGCTCCGCTAAACGCTAACCAGTGCAATTTTTGAGACCGAAAAGAAACAATGCCAACACTGAGTAGCAAAATTGCTAAGACGGCTACCCAAGAAAGCCCCCAAGGTGTCTGCACTTGAGCAACTGCTTGATGAAGGATCGCCTGAGCCATATCGGGTTCGACAACCATGACTTGCCGCCAGTAGGGGATCAGGTCAACCAAATAAAAATATACATCAGTGACGACAGTCCCGAAGAGTGATCCTAGATAAAAGCAGTTACCAATCTTGCACCAACCGCGAGTCAACCCCCATAGGGCGATCGGGAGCGCGATCGCTTCGATCGGCAAATGCAAGGTTGGCTCCCAGCGCAGCCATCCCCAATAAAGCGATCCTGCTAGCCACGTCCAGGTAAAACCTGTGAGTAGCTCTCCCAAAATTTGAGTTTTAAGCTTGGATGAGAAAATAATGCTTAACCCTACCCAGCCTGCGGTTGCCAATAAACTCAGCCAGGGAAACAGTCGGACTAGAGGGGCTTCAAAAAATACGGGCACCGAGACTAGAAAGATCGCGCCGCCAAACACTAACCAGCGTTGAGCAGCAGAAGCCGTTTGAAATGATGTAGCAGTCGCTACTTTAATGGTTGAAGCAGGGCGAACGGCGTTGGGAGTCGGCGGATAGGAAATCAAAGTGTTTTAATGATTAGATTAATTAACTTTATTTACGTTACTTAACATTACCACAGGAAAACTGAGAGTTTAGAGGCATTTCGGCGAAATCAATCTTAAGAAATATCCCCCCCCTGGGCATTCACTTTATCGTAACGGAATTTTTGGATCTGTGATGATGTCGATCGCAGAGATGTCACCAGATCTGAACCGCGAAGTCATATGTTTCGGATACACTATTTCTCGCTGCGAAGACAGTCGTAGAATCTCACCGATCGCCACTCAACATCAAAGGAATGAACGCATGGAAGGTTTTCAATTTAGCCCCGATTGGTTAATCGCTGCTTCGGGAGAGAGCATTTGGCATTCTGGGCAAGCTTTGTTGGGCATCCCAGACCCGACTGTCTCAAATAGTGGCAACCTGCTAGTCGGAATCTTTCAAGCGATCGTGCTCGGTATCGTTCAAGGCATTACCGAATTTCTGCCCATTAGCAGCACAGCCCACCTACTGATTTTTCGAGATGTGTTTCACTGGTCGCAGCAGAAATATTTTATTGACGCGATTCAGTTTGGCAGTGTGATTGCCGTCGTGATGTATTTCTGGAAGGACATTCAGCAAATTTTAATCGGCGGTTTGTCGGCATTTCAGCACAAAGACTGGGAGCGGGAAGAGTGGAAGCTTTTAGTGGGCATCGCCGTAGGCACGATCCCGGCGCTAGTCGGAGGCTTGCTGCTTAAAGATGTGCTGCCAGAAAGTCCGTTTGTGATTGCGGTGATGTCGATCGTCATGGCGCTCTTGCTGGGATTGGCAGAAAAAATTGGCACCCGCAAACGAGGGTTCGACGCTTTAGAGATTAAAGACGGCATTCTCGTGGGTTTAGGGCAAATGATCGCGCTATTTCCGGGGGCATCGCGATCGGGTTCGACGCTAACAGCCGCTTTATTTTTAGGGTTAGAGCGACAGACGGCGGCTAGATTCTCTTTCTTGTTGGGCATTCCGACTTTGACGATCGCGACACTCTATCAATCTAGAAAAGCGTTCGGCAATGTGGATGATCTCATTCCTCTGCTAGTGGGGATTGTGTCGGCGTTTATCTTTTCTTATTTGTCGATCGCCTGGTTATTGAAATATTTACAAACTAGGAACACCTTGATCTTCGTGTGGTATCGGCTGGCGTTTGGGTTGGCGCTGTTAGTGGCGATCGCGAATAGTGTGTTCAAAGATGTTCCATAAAGGTTGCGTTGACCAATGGGATTGAAGTCGTTGGTAGACTGAAGATCTGATAATTAAAGATCTAAAGTTTCCCTGATCATGAGCGAGTCTTCTATTCGTCCAGCATTAATCACGGCGGTCTTGCCGGACTCGATCGCCGCAGAAATTGGATTTGAACCGGGCGATCGCTTAGTCTCGATTAACGGGCAGCCGCCGCGTGATCTGATCGACTATCAGTTTCTGTGTGCCGATGAAGAGCTAGATCTGCAAGTGTTAGACACCAAAGGCAAAACTCATCAGGTTGAAATTGAGAAAGACTACGACGAAGATCTAGGGCTAGAGTTTGAAACCGCTCTATTTGATGGACTAATTCAATGCACTAATCGCTGTCCGTTTTGTTTTATCGACCAGCAGCCGCCCGGAATGCGGGAAACGCTCTATGACAAAGACGATGATTATCGCCTCAGTTTTCTCTATGGCAGCTATCTAACTCTCACTAATCTGCCTCCGAGAGAATGGCAGCGCATTGAGCAAATGCGGCTCTCTCCCCTGTTCGTTTCAATTCATGCGACCGAGCCAGAGGTAAGAAGCCGCCTGCTCAAAAATCCGCGTGCGGGACAAATCTTGCAGCAGTTGCAGTGGTTTCAAGAACGCCATTTGCAAATTCATGCTCAAGTGGTGCTTTGCCCTGGCATCAATGATGGTGAACATCTGACGCGCACTCTTTTAGAGTTAGCAGAGTTTCATCAGCACGAAATTCCGGCGGTTGCTTCGGTCGCGATCGTGCCAGTAGGTTTGACGCGCTTTCGCCCAGATGAAGATGAGTTAATTTCGGTGACTCGTGAAAAGGCGCAAGAAGTGATTGCTCAGGTTCAACGCCTTCAGCAGCAGTTTCAGCAGCAGTTTGGCTCGACGTTTGCTTGGTTAGCCGATGAATGGTTTTTAATTGCAGGACAAGAATTGCCGCCTGAGTCGCACTATGAAGATTATCCGCAAATTGGCAATGGCGTTGGCTCGATTCGTCAGTTTCTCAAACAGTTTAAGACGGCATCAAAGCGATTGCCTAAACGAGTCGTGCCCGATCGTACTTTCATTTGGGTGGTCGGCAACGCCGTCGAATTAGCTTTTCAGCCTATTTTGCAGCGTCTCAATCAAATAGGAGGACTCACCGTGCGAATGGTGGCACTCAATAGTCAATATTGGGGACAAACCATCACTGTAACGGGGCTTCTGACGGGACAAGATATTCTGCAAGCGCTGCAAGGGCAAGATTTAGGCGACGGAATTCTGTTGCCTTCTCTGATGCTCAAGCACGACGATACGCGGTTTTTAGACGATATGCGAGTCGAGGAGCTTGCCGATCGTCTCAAGACAAAAATTCAGATTGTGCAAGGGCTTGAGGGCTTGATTGAAGCTTGCCAAAATCCCGAATAGATGCGAGAGGACACGACGTGTCGTGCCCCTACCTGGGCTTGCTATGATTTCTGACAGTGGATTAGAGAAATGAATCATGTCAGAAACCAGTAGTGAAGTATTTTCTAAAGCAGTCAGCGATCGCATCTGCAAACACATGAATGATGACCACCCCGAAGCCATCTTGCTTTACGCGACCGCTTATGGACATGTAAGTGAAGCAACTACCGCAGAAATGGCAGCGATCGACGCTCAAGGAATGGATCTCAATGCCCAAATCAACGGAGAACCCGTATCATTGCGGATTCCGTTTGACCACGAGCTAAAAGATGCTGAAGACGCGCATCACACATTAATCGATATGTTGAAGCAAGCGCGAGTTAAGCAATAAGGAGTGAGGGATGAGGAATGACTGGCAAGCTAAGGAATTGGATTCTACAGTGCAATCAACTGAGCGATCGTCAATCTGACTCATTCCTCATCTCGCAGTCTCTCAAGAAGCCCGTTTTTGTTTTTCTAGAAATCTTCTCTTGCGAAGGCGGGATTCAGTCTTATGTCAAAGATATTCTGCAAGCCTACTCAGATTTAGGAGGCGAGGCAGATGTTTTTTTACTCAGAGACAGCGCGACGGTAGACAATCCGTTTGAGTCGGGTGCGATCGCGTTTCACTATCTCAAAACTCAGAACGCTGCGATCGGACGAATTCGTCTCGCCATCACGCTACTGATCTACCTGCTCAAAAATCGACCCCAGCGCGTCTTTTGTGGGCACATCAATTTGGCACCGTTGATTCAAACGCTTTGCAGCCCGTTGAGAATTCCCTACACAGTTCTGACATACGGTAAAGAAGTTTGGGAGGCTCTTCCGACTGCTCAACAAACCGCTCTCCAACACGCCGATCGGGTTTGGACAATCAGCCACTATTCTGGCGATCGTGCCTGTCTTGCCAATCATCTCGATCGCGATCGACTAGACTTTCTGCCTTGTGCAGTTGATGGTGACGCTTTTACCCCCGGTGTCAAATCCTCAGATTTAATAGACCGCTATCAGTTAGCGGGGTCAAAAGTTTTGATGACGGTTGCAAGACTGTGGTCGGGCGACCCCTACAAAGGCGTGGATGTGACCATTCGGGCACTCGCTGAGATTGGGCGCAGTTTCCCTCAAGTCAAATATTTGGTGATCGGACGAGGAGACGATCAGCCGCGATTAGCAAGACTTGCAGAAGAGTTGGGAGTCAGCGATCGTGTCATTTTTGCTGGGTTTGTCTCAACTCAAGATTTGGCTGACCATTATCGCCTCGCCGATGCCTACGTCATGCCCTCTCAAGAAGGCTTCGGGATTGTCTACCTAGAAGCGATGGCGTGTGGAGTGCCAGTGCTTTCAGGCGATGCAGATGGCTCGGCTGACCCACTGCAAGATGGCGAACTCGGCTGGCGTGTTCCTCATCGCGATCCGGTTGCGGTTGCGGCGGCTTGCATTGAAATTCTCAACAGTGATGACCCACGATCGAACGGAGTTTGGCTCAGACAGAGAATTATAGAACTTTTTGGCAAGCCTGCTTTTGCCCAAAGATTAAAAGCGTTGTTAGAACTTTAGCCGTGAGAGGATTGAGGGCGTAAGTTTTCACGGCGGGTCATGGATGACAATTTGTTGATTCTCAATGCTCAAGTGCCTGGTTTTCAGGGATTGCAGCAGATTTGCATTCAGAAAGGTGTCATTCACGAAATTGTTCCTATTCAATCCGCACCTCAGACAGATTTACCCGTTCTTGATGTCTCTGGTGATTGGATTTCGTTGGGTGGAATTGATCTGCAAATTAACGGCGCTTTGGGTTTAGCCTTTCCAGACTTGAGTGTCGAGAATTGTGACAAATTAGAGGCAATCTGTCAGTATCTCTGGAGTCAGGGCGTAGACGGATTTTTGCCCACGATCGTCACCACGTCGATCGAGAATATTCAGCGATCGCTCTCCACGATTTCCCAGTTTCTACCCTCAACTCTAAACCCGCAAGACGCTTCTCAAATCCTGGGTGTCCATCTCGAAGGGCCGTTTCTCAATTTTGAAAAGCGCGGCGCACACCCTGCCAATTATCTGCTGCCACTTACGGTTGAGCAGATCAAGCGCGTTCTAGGCGATTATGCTTCGGTGGTCAAAGTCATCACCCTTGCTCCCGAACTCGACCCGACTGGAACCGCGATCGCCTATCTACGATCGCTCGGCATTATCGTCAGTCTCGGTCATTCACAAGCAACAGCAACCCAGGCACAGCAAGCCTTTGCCCAAGGAGCCACCCAGGTAACTCATGCCTTTAATGCCATGCCTAGCCTCCACCACCGAGAACCAGGGCTGTTAGGAGCTGCGATCGCTGACCCCAACGTTCACTGTGGACTGATCGCCGATGGTCAACACGTTTCGCCCTTGATGCTGGAGTTGGTGCTGAAAGCAAGTCAGTTCCACGGCATCTTTTTAGTCAGCGATGCTCTCTCACCGCTAGGGCTACCCGATGGCACCTACCCCTGGGACACAAGGCAGATCGACGTGCAAAATGGCACTGCTCGATTGCTTGATAAAACACTAGCAGGAACGACCTTACCGCTTTTAGTCGGGGCACAAAACCTGGTGAAGTGGGGCATTTGTGGAGTAGAACAAGCGATCGCGCTGGCAACCACTGCACCGAGACGAGCGATCGCTCAGTCAGAGAGCTATCTCAATCAGCCTGCACACTTATTGCGATGGCACTTACATTCCACTACGGGTGACCTAAGTTGGCAGAGATTATGAGCGTTTGCCAGTCAAATTTTTTGTGTGCCAGATTGAATTCTGTCTCATCTGAGCCAATGCCGATCTAAGGCTTCGCTTAAACTGCGAACAGGGCAGCATCAGAACGAATCTTCAGTTGGTTTCTTCTCATAAAAAAGGGACACTTTGTGGGTGCCCCTCAGAATACTCAGATTGACTTGTCAAAGCAAAAATAACCTCACAGAGCCACTAATTTTCAGTTAAACATGGTTAAGATGTTTAACCAGTGATCGTTTGGGATTTTGCCTACCCGTAGGATAACTGACAAATGGATAGAGTAGTTTAAGCTACATGAAAATTTCATGAAAATCTAACCGTTTCTACGTCAACTTTGTGCGAGTCTAGCTGGCAGCAAACACTAAGTTTGGGCGCATCTGCTTCTGGGTGCGCGATCGAGTACTACGATAAACCTGTTGAGACAATCAGACACAAACAGGTTTTATGAACGGAATCGATGACAAAACCGTTGTTCGGGACTATTTTAATGCAACGGGGTTCGATCGCTGGCGGCGCATTTATGGCGATGGTGAAGTTAACACAGTTCAGCTAGACATCCGCACGGGGCATCAGCAAACGGTTGATACAGTGTTGGCTTGGCTTAAAGCAGATGACAAGCTCTCTGAGCTAACGATTTGTGATGCGGGGTGTGGTGTGGGAAGCCTCAGCATTCCTCTAGCGCAAGCAGGGGCAGTGGTTTCTGCGAGTGATATTTCTGAAAAGATGGTGGGAGAAGCGAAAGAGAGAGCCGTAGCGATCGGGCTTCCTAGCAATCCAAGTTTCTCAGTTCAAGATTTAGAGACGTTGAGCGGAAATTATCACACGGTCATTTGTTTGGATGTGTTGATTCACTATCCCAGTGATCAGGCAATGGACATGATTAAGAATTTGTCTAGCTTGGCGAACGATCGGCTGATTCTCAGTTTTGCGCCCAAGACTTTTTTGCTCACGATTTTGAAGAAGATCGGTGAGTTTTTCCCCGGACCCAGTAAGGCGACTCGCGCTTATCAGCACCGTGAGGCAGAGGTGGTGCGGGCGCTTGAAAGCTGTGGCTTCAAGATTCAACGATCGGCGATGACCAGCACCCGCTTTTATTATTCGCGCATTTTGGAAGCAGTACGAGGGTAAGCGTTTTAACGGGTCCCTCAACGTTTGTCGATCGATCGTGCGTGTTCTTTTGATAACTCTAAGAGAGCAGGCACGATCGGGCATTGCCAGTAGTCGCGACTCGCTGCGATCGAGTCCGCCAGGAACTTAAGTTCCTGGCGGATAGCGAAAGTGCTCTGAAGAACACTAAATCAGGATTTCAGTCCATTTCAATGGACTTCTGCTGTTAGCCCGGAAATTAATTTTCGGGTGGGTTTCCGAGTCAACAAGCACGACTGAATTGACAATCTCAAGCCTTTTCATAAGCGCTATCGAGTTAGATGGTCTTGCATGAGTTGTTGCGCTCTTGGCTTATAGAGTAGATAAAACAGCGACTCAATATATCTCAGCATATCCTCGCGGTTTTCTTGAGAGGTGTAATTCCAGAAGCCATAAATCTTGGCGAGAGATAACAATCGAGTCGTGTGAATCTTCCAGGTATAGGTGCTATAAACTCGATCAATGCCCCGTTGCGAAATCTCATTCCAATAATTGGAGTTTTGCTCACATTTGTCTAAGAACTCTATGATGATTTCTGCAATTTCTTCTTGTTCGGTTGGGTTGATATAGAACCCATTCACTGTGTTTTGAATGATCTCTAACGGGCCGCCGAAGCGAGTTGCAAACGTGGGCAACCCAGTCACCATCGATTCTAAGATGGTTAGACCAAAGGCTTCAAAAAGGGCGGGCTGCACAAAAATGCCTTGACGATCGGCGATCACCCGATACACTTCTCCAGTATCACTTTTTGACAGCCGCGCCCCTAACCAGCGAATCTTGCCGTGCAGATTATATTGGTCAATCAGTTGATAGAGTTTCTGAATCTCGTTGATTTCTTCGCTGTCGGTCGAGTCTTCGGTGCGGAGTTTGCCCGCGATTAAAATCAGGTTGCAGCGCTCTTGCAAGGCGGTGCTTTTGCCGAACGTTTCGACTAAACCCGTGAGATTTTTAATGCGATCGAGCCGTGCCATTGAGAACAACGGACGCTTGTTGAGGTCGTCTAAAGTGCCAAAGATCTGACTCGGATCGTCTTGGGTAAAGAGCATTTCTTCTAAGCGGTCACGATCGCCCAGCAAGCGATCGCCTTGGCGAGTATAGGGAAAAAACACGCTCTCATTCACGCCAGGAGGCACCACGTTAAACTTGGGGCTAAACAGCTCAATGCCGCTGACGACGTGATAAAGATCTGGCATCGTAAACGACTTATAAGATTCATACTGTCCGACGCTTTCGGGTGTGCCAACAATTTCTTGATAAGTGCTGCTGATGATGAAGTTTGCAGCATTCATCGCAATTAAATCAGCCGTAAATTGCAGCGAAAAATGATAAGAATTCTCTAAATCTTGCCAATAGAGATTGCTAAACAAATACTTCGATTTTTCGAGAGCGTGAGCGACGTTGCACTGGGTCACTTTTAAGCGTCTTGCTAACAAAAACGCGACTAAATTGCCGTCCGAATAGTTGCCTATAATCAAATCAGGAATGCCTTGAAACTCTGCCCGAAGTTCCGTCTCTGCATCGAGTGCAAACGTTTCTAAATAGGGCCAGATCTCAAATCGAGAAATCCAGTTCTGCGTCAATTTAGAATTAAACTCGCGGAACGGGACGCGCAGAATCCAGGCATCTTTTGTGCCGTAGATTTTTTCTAATCGCTGATTGCAGAGGGTGCTGTCACTGTTGGGAATTAAACGGGTCAACACCATCACTTTGGGGTTAACACCCAAAACTTCTAATCCTGCCAGGTTGAGGTCTTCTTGAAGCTGCTGTTCAAGGCTTTTTACCTGGTCGAGAATGTAAACCACCTGTCCGCCTGTGTCGGGTCTGCCTAACACTCCTTCTTGCCCAAACCAGCCATGAGGCGACACCAGCACAACCTTAAAGATCATAGGAATGCGCGAGATAAAGGCTTCGAGTGCCTGGTGATCAGGCGAGTCAATCAAGCGATCGAGCACTTCTAGCGTCTCTTGAACGCGATGAGCCGTGTTGCCCCACCCCGGCTCAAACCCAAGATTTTGCAAATCAAATCGAAAGGTTTGATAGGGAGAATCGGCAGGCTGATCGCCGACCAAACTTAACGCCTGTTTGACTCGATCGGACAATTGCTGCCGCGACTGAATTCGTTCATTAATCATCAACTGAGAGCCGCCGTAGCAATGCAATCTCAAAAAGTTAAAGATCGAATCTTCCCACTGGCTAGAGTCTTGAAACAGTTTGCTCGACAGAAAGCGGTTGAGAAATTCGACTCCTTTGCCGATGTTTTTGGGGTCGCGAATAGTGGGTGAATAGTCGTAAAACGGTTGAAAATCGATTTCAAAAATGTCGCCGTCTTGGGGATGGTAGTGATTGACAAAGCGATCGCGCAAGTCTAACAATTCTTCGGGGGTGATTGGTTCGATCGTCAGATCTTCTAACAGCCGATAGGCCTCTTGTCGAGCAATTCGGGGACGAATAATCATGCAGAGACTTTCATTCACAAGAATGATTTCTTGCACATAATAAATTAATTTGCTGAGTCGCGACGACGTGTGAAACTGCTCTGACTTTTCATAATTTTGGCAATATTCGCCAAATGCATGCAGGATTTCGTTTCGCAATAAGTATTTCTTGTCAGAAGTTCGCAAAAGACTCGCAAACTGACGTAAATCTGTTTTTTCTTCAGTGTTAAGAACTGCTTGAATTAGGTCTGACATAGCAACTTATTTGAAGGGTCAGGGTCAGTGTCTGGCTTTTCTCCCTGACAAACGTCTTCAGCGCTCACCCACTGACCAGCACTGATGCTAGTTCTGATCTTACCAGTGATGTATCAGCCATAAGGCTGGAAAATTTCGGGAACTGCAAACTTTTAATCTATGTAGATATAAACACTTGCGATCGCCAGACTCTACAATCAGAGAAGTCTGCTCAATTCAGAATCGGATTATGTCTCACTTCACGACGGTTAAAGTTCAGATCAAAAATGGCGACACGCTGCACCAGGCTTTGAGTGAGTTGGGCTATAAAGTAGAGTGCGATCGCAAAGTGCGCGGATATCAGGGCAACACGACGCAAGCTGACTATGTGATCCGGCAGTCAAATGGCTATGATTTGGGCTTTCGGCGCAGTGGAGAAACCTATGATCTGATTGCCGATTTTTGGGGTGCGAAGATTAACCAGCAGCAGTTTGTGAATGCGGTCACTCAAAAATATGCTCACAAAACTCTGATGAAAACCGCTCAAGAGCAAGGGTTTAACGTTGAGGAAGAAGAAGTTTTAGACGATGGAACGCTGCGGGTGGTCGTGGGTCGGTGGGTTTAACGATCGGGCAGTGCGGGATAGCGGGATGATTTGGGTAGGGGCAATTCCCTCGTGGTTGCCCTCCGCCAGGCGTAGGCACGGGGGCGCTACCCCTACAGCCATTGCATCTCATTCTGCAATACCAACGATCGCTCTATCAAGAATATTCTTTGAGGCGAGGCATCACTCCCCAAAGGACGAGTAACGCGATCGCTATCACCGCGATCGCGCTTTTGATTTCAAACCCTGCAAGATCTTGATTGCCCTGAGTGATGGCATCGTTAAAAGCTTTGTCATTCACATCATAAGTTTTTTGATTGGCTTTTCTAAATTCATTAAATGCCCAGTCAGACTCACCCGGATTACTGCCAGTGCATAGGGCGATCGCTTCTCGATATTTTCCGTTTTGCTGAAGTTGACGAATTTGTTGATCAATCTTCAGATAGTTAGACAGCGCAGACAGGGTTTCGATCACGGCTGGTCGCTCACCTGGAAACGTGATATTGCTTAATTCATCTCCTAGAAATCCGGTCAACCCTGTAAGTTTAGTTTCCTGTTGTGTGAGTGATTCCTGTCGTGCGAGTAGAATGATTTGCTCAAAAGTCTGACCATTTGGAGGGGTAGCAATCTGGTTCATTTTGTCGAAGAATGCTTGTTCGTGAGTGGCTGCATTTCTAACATCTAGCAAATAGCGACTCTCGTCAGCATTGGCACTATAAGCAAGCGCACGAGCCTGACGCAAAGAATGCATCGATTCAAATGCATCTCTTTTGGCGACTGTGAGATGCTGTGAAGCAGATAGCAGTGACCCGATCGTGTGCGCCAAAAACAGCAGCGCGATCGCCGTTGCTGACAGCAAAAAAGGATTCAAGGTGCGTCGAGTCCGACGGCTGAGAAATAGCTGAAACATCACCAAAAATCCTGCTAACCCCAGGATGACGATCGCGATCAAAAACAGCGATCGAGCCGAGCCAAATTTTTGATCTTCGTAGGTGCGATTGAGCGCTTTAACGTTTACCTGGTCTAAGCGATCGGCAGCAGGCAAAAGGGTTTTATCCATAACCTCAGCCGCCGCCAAATAAGCTGCTAACGTTCCGACTTGATCTCGGCGGGCATGAGCGTCTCGCGCTTGCTGAATCTTCGCGACATAATCACCGATTCCGAGTTGCATGGTTTGAATCGGTTCGCGTTCTTCGTCGTAGGTAATATTATTAGCAGCAGCAATTAGTCGTTCGGTAACTGATCTGTAGCGTTCATTGTAGCTTTGAATGTTCGTTCCATCTTTGTCTTTCTCGACTGGTTCTAGAAACGAACTTTGTATGTTTCTGGACGGTACTAAAAATTCACTGGCAGCAAAGGCATCCATTCCAGCAATTCCATCCTTTAAGCGTTGGGCTGTAATAATACTTGGTGTTGTATCTTTACCCACAGTTTTGATTGCGTTACGTTGTTCTTGCACTCCTGTAATTGTGGTTATAAGCGCGAGTAAACCTGCTCCCCATGTGATATATAAACCACTTCTAATCAGTTGAGGAGTAGTTAGTTTTTTGTTTGTTTTAGTGGATATATTTTGGATAGTTGTCATAATTTAAAAGACGATTTTACTGATTGAGTGAGCGCTTGAATGGTGATTTTCGTCCAATGACCGATCGTGACTGCATCGCCGTTTTTAAGCGGACTATCTACCATTGGTTTGAGTTCAACTCCGTTAAGCTGTGTCCCGTTAGATGATCCGATATCGCGTAGAGTAAATGTGTTATCTGGCTGACGATCGATCAGCGCGTGACGGTGAGAAACTGCATCGTCGAAGTCGATCGCGATGTCTGGGTAGACGGCTCTAACTTGGCTGGTGCGACCGATCAAATGAGTTGATTTGTCGAGGCGGATCGTGATCGGAGGCTGATCTGCTGGCGGTTCTGGGCTGTCGGGATGACGAAGTGATGGCTCGATCGTCACCACAACTTCCCATTCACGGGTTGCCGATTCTTCCTCTCCCTGCTTGGTTGTGACGGTCTCAAGAGGTGCCACGACTTTGATCGCAACGGGTTGAATCATGGGCAATTCTCCGTGCGCTTTTGTCACAAAGTTATAGCCGCAAATCTCGCAAAAGTTACCGCTATGCAATTCGTGAGGGGCGCTGCAATCTGGGCAGAGTTGGGCGGCGACTTTCTCAGGAATGGGAGGCACGATCGCAGCAGAACTGCTGCCAATTTTCGCACCGCATTCTGAGCAATAGTCAGACTCACTAGATTCGTGACCTTTGGGGCAGAGATAGGTAGACATAGAGGGTTATGACTTGGGAATGCGCGTAGTTTTGGTCGATCGGGTTTCCAGTGCCATTTCGTCTTCTTTAGCGATCGCTTTTTTCAACCGCACCGTTCCCGTGGGCGCGTCTTCAATCTCCACCACGGTTTTTAATAATTTGGCAGTGGCTTCATTACCCGATTCGTGAGCGATTTTAACGGCTCGTCCGAGTTTGGCAGTGGCGGCTTCGACATCGCCTCGGTTGCGCGCCTCTAACCCTTCTTGAATGGTTTGAGCAAGTTCGGCTTGCCCCGTGTAATGAGCGACGCGGCGATCGATCTTGGTGGATTTTGCATCGTCATCTGTCCAGACTGCCAAGATGCGAGCTTCGGCGATTTTGGTTTCGGTGCCGTCGATCGTGCAGATCAGACTTGCCCGACCTGCCAGCATTTCGTCGCCCACATTGCCCGGATTGACCTCAATGCAGAAGTGATAATCCCGCGATTCGCGTTTGCCCCATGCCCCAGTCGGATAATCAACCACCTGCGGCTTCACTGATTTAGCGCGATGAGTCAGATCGACAATATCAGGGCTGACTTGCTTGCAGAAGAGAATTTTGGCTCCTTGAGGTGTCCACAATCGCATTGAGACATCGCTAATATTTTTGCCCATTGCTTGCTGCAAAATTGTTTGAAAATCAGCTTCAATCAACAAAGCATTGGCGATGATGTCAGTGGTGCCGAGGAGCTTGCTAGAAATTCGTTTAAGTTGGGCAACGCGCCAATCCGTTCCGACTCCTCGACAGTCGCATTGAAACACACCTTCGCAGGCTTGAAGCGTGTGATCAAACGCTTTTTCATCAGACTCATCGTTCTGTCCGTCAGTCAACAATAATGCTTGCCGAATGGCAGTTGGCATACGCTGAAACTGCTTGAGGGCAGCACTCAGCCACGTTGAAATCAGCGTTCCGCCACTTGCTTCGATCAAGCGAATATGAAAGATTGCTTGCTGTTTGTTTTCAGGAGTTGCTTGCATTAAAGGAGCCACTAACCGCGCCTGACTTGCCCCAGTGACAATGAAGAAATGAGCTTCTTCTGGGAGCATATTGACGGCTTTAATCATGGCATCTTTTGCCGATCGGATCTTTTGTCCGCCCATTGATCCCGACGTGTCACAGATGATTCCAAATAGTTGCTCTCCCAATGCGCTGCTTGAGATTTCTGTGTCATTGCCAGCATTCACAGTCATGATCGCGTGGACTTCTCTCGATCCTTGCGGCAAGAATTGATTTTGAAAGACTTCGGCGGTGAATTGAGTAGACATAAGTTTGTAGGCGATCGATGGTTTTGATTAATCAGAATCTAATGAATGGTGAATGAATAGTGCAACCGTGATGTTATCGTGTCCCCCTCGCGAGCGAGCAAACTCTACTAATGATCGGGCGATCGTTACCGCATCCATACCCAAACTTTTTTGCACCAATTCCTGAATCTGTTGGACTTCGGGTGCGTAATTCCATAATCCGTCGCTACAGAGTAAGAGATAGCCAGCACCCGGAAGCGGAAATTGCACGATCTCAGGGGCAGCATCTTCTTTAGCATCGGCTCCTAGCCAGCGAGTGATCGCGTGCGCCTGCGGAGCGTGATTTGCCTCGGCTGCGGTCATTTTGCCAGAGGCGATCGCGTCATTCACCCAAGAGTGATCGTGCGTTAACTGACGAGAACCGCTGTCAGAAATCCAATAAGCGCGACTGTCGCCCAGCCATCCGATCGTAACTATCCCATTTTGCACCACTGCCGCGACTAGCGTTGTAGAAGGTGGTTCGGTGCCAGACTGACCTTCAGAAAGGCGGCAAACACCTAAGAGTGCAGTCTCTACAGCCGATCGGATTGCAGACTCTGGTGAGGCTTTGGCTTGCAGAGCAGACGCGATGGTTAAACCCGCACTCTCAGATGCTGTTTGAGCCGCGAGTTCGGGATGATCAGAACTTGATACGCCATCACAAACGATGAGAATTTCGGCATTTCCAATCGTTTGTAAGGCTAGAAAATCTTCGTTTTGATGATGTCTGAGTCCCCGATCGCTGACTCCTGCCAAACATGAGTTGAGAATCACCTCCACGCGATCGCCTTCTTTTGCCTCTCGACGAAACCCACACTGACCGCAGAACCCTTCCGCATCGATCGTATCGGGCGACGCGCCACATTTCTCACATCCCGATGCAATTGTCCTTAAAGCCGTGCCGCATTCTTCACAAAACTGGTCGTCTTGCAAAACGGCGGCATCACAAGTTGGACACTGAGTCGTTAGCATTGCTTTTAAAATATACTCCTCGGTCTGACTCGATTGGCTTCATCGACGAGCCGAATTTTTTCATCTCCGATCGCCAAATGTGCCAGATCACGCAAGGCTTTTTCGAGTCCTTTTCTGATTTTGGGTTCCTCTAACGGTTGACCGAGAATCGCGATCGTTGACGTAGGTGAAACGGCTTTTGTCGTCACCAAATGCAAAGCAGTTTCGAGCACTTGTTGCGTCAGTCGATGCCGCTCAACGCCGTCTAACGTTAACGCTTCGATCGCCACAGAAGCCGCTCTCAACTCGGATGTACCGGGGGCACCGCGATCGCGATTAATCAACGTGCGAGCCACTTCGACCCGTGATCGCGTAAACAAACTCGATGACGGTGGCACTCGCTCTAAAGCGGCGACGGCTGCTTGACGATCGCCCCTTGCATTCAAACATCGCGCCAACCCAAACGCAGCAGAGACATAGCTGGGATCGGTTCGAGACACCAAATCATACATCTTGATGGCTAACGGATAATTTTTGGCTTGCTCGGCAGATAAGGCTAACGCGAGTTTTGGCGCTAACTCTCCGGGCAAGTCAAAATAAACCTGGTCGAAGGCTGCCTGAGCTTCTTTGAACTTGCCTTGCGCCATCAGCGATCGACCTCGATACCACAGCACTCGCCAGTCCCACGGGTCTTTGGCTTCGACTTCGGCTAGATAGGTTTCAGCTTGAGCAGATTTGACCCCAATCAGGCTATCGGCTAATCGCAAAGGCGCTTCTGTTGAATTAGGAAACTGTTTAACGGCTTGTAATAAATTCTCGGTGCGCTGGGCGCTATCCGCGATCGCGCTGGCATTCATCACCGCGTTAAATCCTGGATCGGTAGAGTTTAATAACAGAGTCGGTAACTGGTCATGATTTGGATTAATCGGTGCAGAGTTGCTGCTATTCGTGAGCGCTAACCGATCGCCGCTAAATAAATTGCTAGAAGTGGGACGCGGAACGTTGGTTTCTAATGCCACCATTTCTCGCAGCACCCCTAATAGCTGATCTGCCATCTCATCGGCGGTCTGCAAACGATCGTCCGGGTTCTCAGCCGTCGCCTTAATTAAAAATCGATAGAGTGACTCGTGTTGGGCAAAAATCGGATCTTCATCCGCATTCGGAAGAGTGAAGAGATGCTCTTTGCTGAAGCCTTTAATGTTGGTGATTAACACCGCTAATGTTCGCGCAACGGTGAACAGATCAGAGGCGATCGTCGGCCCTTCTCCGGCTTCGGGGGCGCTATAGCCGACCGTGCCATAAATATCCCCATTCGGATCGTCAATCCGCCGTACTCCGCCCAAGTCAATCAGCTTAACATCATCACCTTCTAACATCACGTTGTCAGGCTTAAAGTCACAATAGACCAACCCCAACTGATGCAAATAAGCAAACGCACTCAGAATGCGATGAATGTAAGCGATCGCTTCGGTGACGGGCAGCACACCCCGCTGTTTGCGAAGGTCTTTGAGCGTTTGCCCCCCGACATACTCCATGATGATGAAGCCTTCGGTGCCGTGATTGACAAAGTTATAAATGCCTACAATATTCGGGTGTTTGACCACCGCGAGAAACTGGCGTTCGGCAACAGCAACGGCGGCGCTGGCGGCATCTTCGCTGTTGAGCAACCCTTTCAGAACGACGTAGCGCGACAGTGTTTTGTCGAAGCCCAGATAAATCCAGCCTAAACCGCCGTAAGCGATCGCGCCTTTGACTTCATATTGACCCGCCACTACATCGCCCGGTTGCAGGGTGGCGATAAACGAATATTTCTGTCCGCATTGACTACAAAAGCCTTTTTCTCGTTTGAGCGCGTTGTTGCAGTTGCCGCAGAAGCGTTTGTTTTCAGGCACTTTTGCTTCGATCAGAATCGCCTTTTCTGGATCTGTAGAGGGCAGTTCAGGAATCGAAATTAAGCCTGCACCTAATTGTCTGCGAGTGCTACGCGCTGAGGTGGAGTGAGTGCGCCGCGACCCTTTAGAAGCCCGATTTGTGAGGGGAGAAGATCCCGTTCCGGTGGTGACGGGTATACTCCTTGCCGTGACTCTTGCACTGGGTTGAGGACGCGTTCCTGATGCCGCAATCGCCGCGAGTCCGCAGACGTTGCAATAACCATCTTCGAGTGTGCCCGCGCAATGATTTCGAGTACAGCGTACAGGTTCCCTGCGCGGGGAGCGTTCGCCGTTCATTCAGAAACTCCTGTGAGTAGAAGGCTAATGACTATTAAGACGTTTTTCATATTGAGACACTAATGCGATCGCGGCATCTAAAGGCGTGGGAGGGGTGTAGAGAAGTTGTTTAGCTTGAGCAGCAAGTTCAACCAGTGTGGCATCTTCAGAGCGTCCTCGTGCAAGGGCTTTGGCTTTGAGGGCATCAAGCCGCCCGCGTAACTCACGCCGACTTTCGAGGGGCTTAACATTGGCTGAGTATGCCCGTTTTTCGGATGCAAGAGACTCTCGCGTTTGGGTCATCCAATTTTCTAAACCAATCAACACGGGGCTGACTAATCCCTCGGTTAATTTGGCTTCGAGGCGGGTGAGCCATTGTTTGAGGGCAGAGAGATGCTCTGACGCGATCGGATCTTGTAGCAAAGAGTGATCCACGACTTTTTCCTGACTTTCCGCAAAGGCGGCTAAATTTTGTTGGTGCAGCGCTTCTAATTGATTCAATAAAGTGTGTGCGATCGCGATTCTCTCTCGCACTTGCGCCTGTTGCTGAACTCCTTGCTGAACCGCATTTCTGGCTCGTATAATCGCAGGCTGAAGGGTTTGCTCAAACTCCGCTCTCACCCCTAACGGATCTTGTTGAATGCGATCGTGCAAGGCGGCGATCGTGTGATGCACCTGCACTAATTCCTTTAAACAACTTTGATCAATTAAATCGGCAGATTGCTGGAGCGATCGGATCTCTGTCTCAGCATCGATCAGCGTAGAGTCTAACGTCAGCCATGCGGCATCAACGGCTAACACGACATCTCTCGCGGCTTGAAACGTCTGCATCATTCTAGAAAGTAACTGGGCAGGCGCGATCGTCGTCGTGGTTTCGGCGGCAGTGAGTAAATCTCGATGGGCGAAAGGCGTTTGCACTACAGATAGCTGAATCGAAGCGCCCGTCAGCAGATTCTCAATATCTTGTAGCGCTTTTTCTGACCCCAAAAATCGAGAGACTTGTTTGCGAAGATCATTGGCTCGATCGATCGGTTTAATCAGCAAATCAAACTGCTGAAACAAATCATTGATCGCTTCTAATGCGGGTGTAACTTGCGTGGCAGTGACTCCAGTTAAATGGGTTTTTGAGACTCCAGGAACGCCCGCTAACTGTTGATAAGTGGGCAAATCTTGGAGGTCAATCAGGTTTTGACTGACCAGATTAACTTTATGCTTCCAGTCGATGAGAAGTTGGTCAATGTGTTCGATCGTAATCATTAGTCAATCGCCCGTTAGACCCTGATTTTTATAAAAACCGCAATCGAACAAAGCTCACAAAACTGACGACCGTCGCCAAGATTTGCTGCAAATCAGGGGCTTTTGCGAGTCGCTGTCGAAGTTGCTGCATTTGTTTCACATCGTCTGCGGTGCAGGTAATGTTGTTTTTGAGAATGGCTAGTTTTGCTTTAGAAAAATCACGCATTGCCTGATCTAGCTGATCTTTGAGCTGCACCTGATCATCAAATTCTGCCTCAATGTAGTGCACATTAAGGTCATTCATCAAATTAGCGGCTTGTTGCAAAAACAGGTGATTAGAGTCAGACATAGAACAGTAAGGTGATTTTATCGATTGCGACTAGTAGGCGGAAGCGACACGGGCAAATTGACCTGCACCTGAGTGCGACTAGCAGCAGCAGTGTTGGCACGATCGAGCAGCGTTTTCGTTACGCCACTCCAAAACGGGTCAGACTGAATTTGAGACACCAGATTCGTTGCCTTGACTTTGACAACACTATAGTCGCGACCCGTAAAAGCCGCAGCCGTGGTGAGAATTCTAGGAATCAGGGCGTTGAGTTGACCGACTTCTAAATCATTGTAGTGATTAGCGACTTCGACAAGTTCTTTGCCCATTGTTGCCGCTTTGGTACACTGCACGACCGTGGTTTCGAGTAGTTTTTGTTCCTCCTGTTTGATCTGCTGCCATTCGTTCATCAGTTCTCCCGCTTGATTTTCGAGATCTGATTTGCGTTGGTTCATCTGTTGTAGCGTTTCGCTGCCGTCTGATCCAGATTTGAGGCGAGTCAGCAGCGTTTGATAATCTTGCCGAAGTTTTTTGAGTTTGACGATCGTTCTCGATCGATATTGACCTAGCATCGGCGGATTTTTGTTAATCGCGTCCGCCAACAATGCCATCTGCACGGTGAGCCTTCTCGCATACTCTGCGGACTGTTTGGCTTCAGCTTGGCTGACTATTGCGCCGCTGTTGAGCTTGTCGAAAATCGAGGCAAACCCTTCATATTGACTCCGCAAATCGACGATAAAATCATCCCACTCGGCGACTTTGGGCGGCTGAAACGGATCGATCGCCAAATCGATCACAGCACTATTGAGATCGACTTTGGAGTTGAGCACCCGCGAGATAAATCCTTGACGAATATCGGCTTGCGATCGTGGCGGCGCTTCTAATTCTCGCTGGCGCATCTGGTCGATCGCGTCGATCGCGGCCAAAGATTCAGTTTTAAACTGCACGGCGGCTCCTTGCAGTGCCCGCGCTTTTTCGACACTGCAACCACCAAGGCTGAGACTGGCAACTAAGACAACCCAGATGATCTTAGAGTTGGGATTTTGGATTTTGGATGATGGCTGGATCACGATTGCCTCACTCTCCGGTGATGTGCACGACTAATTCGCGGTGATGGTTGCGCTGTCGATGTTCCCAAATGTAAATGCCTTGCCAGGTGCCTAACAGCAAACGACCTTGCGCGATCGGAATCTGCTCAGACGTATGGGTTAGCACGGTGCGAATGTGGGCAGGCATATCGTCGTCACCTTCAGCGCTGTGAATGTAGGTTTCCCATTCTGGGACGAGTTTAGAGAAAAAGTTCTCTAAGTCTTTCAACACGTCGGGGTCGGCGTTTTCCTGAATAATTAAACTAGCGGAGGTGTGGCGCAGAAATAAATGACAGATGCCCGTTTTAATGCCGGACTCGGCGACGATCGCTTGAATCTTTTGAGTAATTCTCAGCAGAGCTTTGCCAGAGGTGGGGATGGTTAGAATTTTTTGGTGTTGAGCCATAGGAGCGATTTGGGCATCAATTCACGTTCAATTCTATGCTAACCATCGAACTGCAATGTCTGACAACTTTTCGGTTTCTCTCAAGGTAGCGGCAATGATTTCTCACGGTTGAAAACAACCTTGCGCCGAATCCTTAGGCTCGTGGATTAAATAGCTTAGAGAAGCGATCGATCTACGGCTCAGTCTCTTGCCCTCATCCCCTAACCCCTTCTCCCCAGGGAGAAAGGGAACTAGACAGAACTTACGAAGAAGTTAGAACCTTACGGATAATTGGGGAAGACAGACGAACACTCTCAACTGAAAGATGTGAGAATTCATCCCTGTAAAGAATCTGACCGTTCTTAGCCATATAGGTACATTGCTCTTCGGGACAGAAAACATCAAATATGTCTACTACGCGTAGTTTTCTTTCTGCCTCCAGAGAGACCAAGACTTTATTTAGATTGTCACGGCGTAGAAGCGACTCACTTCTGTTGGGCAATTTGCAAGGACTGCCAAAGGGAGCGAACCACTGCTTTTCTGCGCTTACAGGTTGACAATGCGCCTCACGCGCGAAAGGGTTACCGTGTAAAACTGCTAATCGGATACCTCGTGCCGAGAGTTTGCTTGAGAGGGACTCCAGTCCACTCTCCAATTGCGCTAACATCTCATCTGTTTTGGATGTCCTACGCTGTGGCGACAACCCTGCCATATCGTTGATAAGAAATACCCAGTCACCAGGTCTTAGGCGGCTGATGAGCGAAGGTACAACGCTGTCCCAGTAGTAATTATTTGCTTTGTAGTAATTATTTGCTTTGTCCCAGGTGCCTTTGTTGGGTATTTCCTTAACAGGAGATGCCCCCCAGGAAGACGTGATCGTGACCGAGTATCCATCTGACAATACAAGGTCATCAAACGCTTGAGCGAATGCCGCAGAAAAGGAGTTCCCAAAAACTAAGACCCTTTTCTTTGCGTTAGAGAAGTTACCCAATGTGCAGTCCTCGACGAAAATCTTCTTGCCAACTTCCGAATTGTCAGATAGGATGCATTTTTCACCTTCCCATATTGAATTGACTTGTTTTAGCGAGTATGTATTAGTTAGCGAGGGAACTCCCACCGCAACCAACGATGGACCGCGACCTGTATATAGAAAGTTGGGTATGTTGACAAGCGCAAAGAGCAGCACAGCAACGCTGGCGGAGGCACCTACTCCGTATCCAATTGATTTCCAGCGAACAGCAGACCAATGTGAATGGCGAAAAATCTCTACATACCGATAAGAAGTAATAGATAGCAGCAGCATCAGGGCAATCTGGAATGGTATCGACCACCAGTGAATGCCAATTGTCCAACGACTGAGGCACAAAACACCCCAGTGCCAGAGATAGAGAGAGTAGGAAATTAGACCGACATAAACCACTTTTGGATGAGTGAATAAATCATATACAGCAGTTCCAGAGCGAAAACTGGCAATCAAACAAACCGTGAACACAACAACGGCAATGGTTGCTTGCACAGCCATCTGAATGGGCATAAACAAAACTGCAACAATAGCAGCAGTGATCATCAAAGGTGGGATGCTTTCAAGAAGACGAAGCAACCTGTTGGAATGCTTTAACCCCAGAAACAGCAAGCAACCAGCCCCTAATTCCCATAGACGGGTGGGCATCAAAAAGTAAGCAGCAGGTTGGTTTGTCTGGTATATGTAGACAAAAGCAATCAAAGAAGTAATCGATAATGCCCCGATAACCCAGAACAGATTTCTTGCCCCTTTGCTAGTCTGACGACCAAACCCAGTAAGCCAAACCAGAAATGGGTACAGGAAGTAGAACTGTTCTTCCACTCCCAGAGACCAAGTATGGGTAAAAACATTTAGTTCTGTGGATGCGGCAAAGTAATCTGTGGACTGCTCCAGCAGATAGAGATTGGAAAGACCAAATAGAGATGTGATGCCAGTGTTTAGCGAAAGAACTGGACTGGGATTAAAGAGACCTATCAGAACACTGATTATGAGCACGAACAGCACTAACGCTGGGATTAAGCGTTTGATTCGCCTGGTATAGAACCCCACCTTGAGTGTTGTGATGTCGAGGGAGAAAAATCGAAGTCCTTCTATGGCGGGATGAACAGGAGTGAGGAATGCGGGAAAGTGCAGATGAATTCAGGCTCGTCAGGGAGGTTCAAGG
>NZ_MPPI01000021.1 GCF_001895925.1 Phormidesmis priestleyi ULC007
CTGCAATGTCTGCCGCAATTGGGTAATCTGATGCATAGGGTTTCATATTGTGAACTCACTATTTGCATGAAACCCTTTCCTAACCCCCTTTTGCAAGCTTTTGTCCTGTACTTAGCGTGCCTACTACCATACCTATGGATTGCCCACTATCATTACCAATTGCTCCAATAATTACGGCCCTTACCACTTTCTAGAGAAGCTGATTCCCTTGATGTGCGTCAATATTCTCATGGGGAAGCCTCTACCAATCTATGGAGATGGGCAAAACATTCGAGATTGGCTCTATGTGTCCGATCACTGCCAAGCGCTAGATACTGTGATTCACCAAGGCAAGCTGGGCGAAACCTACAACATTGGCGGCAACAACGAAGTCAAAAATATTGATCTGGTTTACATGCTGTGCGATTTGATGGAAGAACTTGCGATCGACCTACCTGTGCGCCCTTGTCGTCAGTTGGCGACTTTCGTCAAAGACCGACCAGGGCACGATCGCCGCTACGCCATCGATGCTACCAAGATCAAAACTGAACTGAACTGGACTCCCCGTGAGACGATCGCGAGTGGGTTACGACAGACGGTTCAGTGGTATCTAGCTCACCCTGACTGGTGGCAATCGCTCCTCTCCCCGCAGTACCAAACGTACTATCAGCAGGTTTATATGAGTTTTAAGGCATGATTCAGTTCACGTTGCCTCGCCCACAAAAAGCGGTCTGGATTGTTTTTCTAATGTTGATTGCTCTGATCACAATTGGAGTGATCCGGGTAAACTCATTCAACAATCCACCCGTTCACCCAGAGTCCTCACGAGTTTTGGTGATTGCGAACCGCAATAGTCCCGTTTCTTTGCGAGTCGCTCAATACTACATGCAGCGTCGAGGGATTCCCACGACGAACTTTCTCACCCTAGAACTGTTTGACAGTAGCCAACAGCCAGTTTTTGAGTCGATCGAGTACCCGATCTATCAAAAACAGGTAGAGCGGCCCCTGCGGGAATTCTTGAACCGCAGGCACCTTAGCGATCAGATCCGCTATGTCGTGCTCACGAAAGGGGTTCCCCTGCGGGTTAAGAATGTCCCCCCCATCCATTTATGAATGGGGAAACGTTCATCCAACATCAGTCGCTCGATTCCACGATCGCGGCTCTTGACTACAAGACCTCAGCGATTGCCTTTAGAGACCTCGACTATAAAAAGATTTCTGGCAAGGAAGTCTTTGGGTTGCTGACCCCGAACCTTTACTGGCGGCAGACCTACCCTTTTGAGCATCGTCTGACGGGGGGCTATCTAGTGACTCGTTTGGATAGCTATCACGAGGCAGATGCTCGATCTTTGGTCGATCGGGCCCTGACTCCGCGCCCCTCACTCTCAGGAACTGTTCTGCTTGATGCTTTCCACGAGAATGAAAGTAGCGGTGAGCCGCAACTGGTGGATATTTTTGATCCTAAAGCTTGTACTCCGCAAATCGTCCCCAACTGCACTCCCCAAACGAGAGGGATGTGGGAGGCTTCTGGGCAAGATGTGATGTAGTAGCGCAAAGCACCGCCTTCAAAGCTGGCAGTGGCAACCTCGTCAAAGGTGAAGTGCGTGATGGTGCAGTCTCCAGTAAAGCGGAATGCAGATATACATGGGGTCAGCCCCGGCATCATACTTGCCCGCCGCGTCGTAATTCCACACGCGAAAGGTCTTCGGCGTTTGGGTAACTTCCTGCTTTTCGATCACTTCTCTGGCAAGACGGAGATTCAGCGGCACCGATCGCTCTCCCAACCCATAGACCGCTTCTTCAGCACGAAGCCGCGATCGATGCGTCCACCCGTCTCCTGGCTTCTCTGGCGGCAACTCTTCCCGCACCACGTTTCCTAAAGCATCCCGGACTGTGATCCGACCGTCAATCGCGATCGCAATCTTGAGTACTGGAGCGTCCTTCAAAAGACTCGTGACTGTCCAGCCCTCTGCCGTTTCTTTTAGGTGAGTTGCGACAGGTTCCCACTCTTGACGGGCGGTTCCTTCGGAGTTGCGCTTTGCGCTAAGCGCGTAAGGTACTGGCGGCAGCCCTGGCTTCCAATCCATCCGCACGAGATCGGGAGTCAGAAAGCAAAGATTGAGTTCTGCTTGTTCAAAGTAAAAGTGGGCACCATTGGCAGTTCCTTCGGAGTTGCGCTCTGCACTAATCGCTTCCGATTTCAGTAATTTTCCAGGGTGACTGAATGTTTCTGAAGGGGGTGGAACGTTGATCTGCCGCTCTACTTTTTCCTTCCAACGAGAGTAGCGAAATGCTTTGGGCGCATAGCTTAGTCAAAAAAACCTGGGCACTCGTAACCCTGACTCCAGAAATTGATCAGCAGCTAAAGCAGTATGAATGCGAAAATAACATCTTTATGCTTGGTAAAAAAATTACAGTGGAGGGTGGATTTTAGTAGAGTCAATCTTTTCCGTTCTGGCGTAGATAGCGATTAAGGCTCCTTTTCTAAAACCTCATACGTAGGATTAGATAACTCAGGAGGCGTTCATGATTGTACACCGTCAGCTTTGCTATGGGATCTTGAAAGGCTGGAATCAAGATCCTGCATATGTTTTTCATCCCAATAGAATCTCTGAGAAATCAGCATTCTTGTCCTCTTTGAATTAACCAAGAGGACAAAATATTATGGGAGTTAGGACGATCGTTCCTGGCTCGATTTCGTTCACCGTTGAGTTGCGCTGCTCAACCGAAAAACGGTATCGAGTCAGTGTCACTTTAGATTTGCAAGAGCGTTACATCTTTCTCTCGTCTGGCATTCTCCCGAATGTGAGCGATGAGATTGAAGAGTTTGTGTCACAACTGAGTGAGATTGCGTCCAATCAACTGGCATTGTTCAAATGGGATGGCACGAGTGATTTGACGACTGAATATCAAATTGTTCGAGTGTTGCTGGGATATCAAGTTGAACATTCTTTAGTGAAGTTCAACATTGCGATCGGGAATGGTTCACTGATTCAAGTGGAGGAATTGCACAACAAAATCACCATTCAACTGTAGGAAGTTGGACGTTAGGGAGCTGTCGCTAGATCTGGGTAGCGCCTCCCCTAATGACCCCTGTTTATTTAGGTTCAGGAACTGAGCAGCATTTCCGGTAGACGTTTCAGCACCCGCTTGAAGATTACGGTGTTCTAGATAGACCACTAGCAGCGAAACACAGTAGAATAAGCTCCGATCGACTCACTTCACCTTTCTCACTCATGTCTCAAGCAAAAATTGGCATTATCGGCGGCAGCGGACTCTATAAAATGGAGGCGCTGAAAGACGTAGAAGAGGTGCAGATTGAAACCCCATTTGGCTCACCATCAGACGCGCTGATTGTCGGAACGCTAGACAGAACGCGAGTCGCATTTTTAGCACGACACGGGCGAAATCACCATTTGCTACCGTCTGAGTTGCCATTTCGGGCAAATATTTATGCGATGAAAAGTTTGGGCGTAGAGTATCTGATTTCAGCCTCTGCGGTGGGTTCGCTTCAAGAAGAGGCGAAACCGTTAGATATGGTCGTGCCCGATCAGTTTATCGATCGCACTAAAAATCGCATCTCCACGTTTTTTGGCGATGGCATTGTGGCGCACGTTGCCTTTGGCGATCCGATTTGTCTCAATTTGGCGAAGGTGTTAGGCGATTCGGTTGAGAGTCTCAATCTCATAGATGTCGCCCTTCATCGAGGCGGCACTTATGTTTGCATGGAAGGCCCGGCATTTTCGACGAAGGCAGAATCACATTTGCATCGCAGTTGGGGCGCAACGATCATCGGCATGACCAATCTTCCAGAAGCAAAACTAGCGCGGGAAGCTGAAATTGCTTATGCGACTTTGGCGTTAGTCACAGATTATGATTGCTGGCATTGTGACCACGATAACGTAACAGTGGAGATGGTAATCGCGAATCTGCAACGCAATGCAGTCAACGCACAGAAAGTGATTCAGGAAACGGTGCGGCGGTTGAGTGAAAATCCGCCGACTTCTGAAGCTCATTCTGCACTGAAGTATGCAATTTTAACTCCAATGGATAAAGTTTCTGTTGCCGCTAAAGAACGGTTAGGTCTGTTGCTGAAGAAATATTTATACTAACCCGGCAACCATTGTGATTACCTTTGACCCTTACCCTAAATCCCTCTCCCAGAACGGGCGAGGGACTTTGAATCTGGCTCCCCTTCTTCTATTTTGGGAGCAGGGTGGTTTCATACAAGAAAAGAGTAGTACATTGGGGCAGAAACATTAAATATTTCTGCCCCAAAATAGATGGAAAGTTTCAAGGGTTGACGACTACCACGTAGGGCGAAGGCAGTGCTTGGGCTTTTCCAGCGTTGACCAACGCTTGATAGACAAACGCCGCGACTTCTGCTCGTGTGGCCTCCCGATTAGGATTCAATGCCCCGACAGTTGGGTAGTTGACGACTACTTTTCGGGTGGTTGCCGAGGCGATCGAGCCACTCGCATACGACGGAATCGCAGTTGCATCTTGATATCTCGACAGAACCGAAACATCTCCGTTGCCAAACTCTAAGCCATTTGCGATCGCCACCAGTGCCTGAACTCTGGGAATCTTTTGTTCTGGCTTAAAGGTGCCGCCAGGATAGCCCGCCATGAACCCACCCTGCGAGGCAGTTTGAATTGCGTCGAACCCCCAAAAGCTCTTGGCAACATCGGCAAAAGTCGTCCCCGCTCGGCGAGGTGTTGGGCTAAAAGCTTTGCTCACAATCACCGCAAACTGAGCACGAGTCACCGGATCGTTGGGCTTAAAGCTGCCATCTGGGAAGCCTGTAATTACCTTCTGGGCAGCCAAAGCTTGAATATAAGCCTGTGCCCAATGTCCCTGAACGTCAGCAAAGGTGCCGCTGCTGGCAACAAAGTCTACTTTTCCAAAAATGCGTTTAGGGTCGATGCTGTTGCCGATCGCAACCAGCGTGTTGTTACCCGTTGAGTTGTTGAGATCGAATTGTTTGTTATTGCGAATCGTGTTGTTTCCGGGAGTTTCAGCCGTGCCTAAGTCAGGTTGGGCCCCGATCGTGGCAACAACTCCATCGCGTTTGTTATCAGTAATCGAGTTGTTGCGAAGAATAGGACGAGCATTGTCATTGATGTAAATGCCATCCTGGTTTTGGCTGATTTGGTTGCCATCGACAAGGGGTGCAGAGGTGCCGCTGATCGCTAAACCAAACCCAGTGTCTATAAAGACGTTGCCTCGAATTTCACCCCGCGCTGCTTTTGCAACTGAGATGCCATCGCCTTCGTTTTTGGTGAAGAGGTTGTCGAGAATTTTAGGATTCGCGGTGCCTGTGACAAACACGCCTTCTCTGAGGCTCTTGGTAAAGGTGCTGTTGGCGATCGTCGGGTTGGTATCTTCAACCCAAATTCCCGTGCCGCGAGAGTTAGAATTTGTCACCGTCACGCCTCGAATCTCGCTGCTCTGAGCTGCCAAGATCGTCACATTTTGGGTGGCAAACGTCTTACTGTTATAGCCGCCGCTGCCCGTGATCTGAATGTTTTGCCCCTTGCCCACTTCGTCTCCGCGCAGCACCACACCCGCCTTCATTTTGACCGGAAACGTTTCGCCAGTTTCCTTACTATAGGTTCCGGGAGCGAGTTGCACGATCGTGCCTGCCGTCGCTTGTTGAAGGGCAAAAGCGATCGTCCGATAAGGGGCATCGGCTCGTCCGGCATCTGAGCGATCGTTCCCCGACGTTGGATTCACGTAAACAATGCCGCTGGCAGTCGGCACTTGCGGAATCTGCCCTGGAATAACATTCGGCTGAGTTGGCAATGGAATAACGCTAGGGTTCGGTACCGGAGTGACAACGTTTGGGTCTGGCACCGGAGTGACAACACTTGGCTGCCTGGGCCCAGACTGAGGAGTCTCAGGAGTCACCACGGGAACCACTACATCATTATTTGGCTGAGTCGGAACCGACTGAGCAAGCAGGATTCCACTCCCGCTCATCAACATGAGAGTGGCTAACCCTGAAGAGGCAAAACGAGTTTTGAAATGAGAAACCGAGTTCTTTTGAATACCGTGGCGTGACATATTGGTGTGGTGTGTAAGAGTTAATTGATAAATCGGGACGCTTAATCGGTCAGAATTCTGACTCAATCTCAGATATCAGCAATGACGATAGCATCTAAATCTCGATTTACAACTGAAGGAAATGACAAACCTAGATGAGTCTAAGTTCCCTGTAGCGCGGTTTAATGAAGTAAGACTCCTCAACCCAGCTAATTTTCATAGAGGCGACAAGAGCCATGACAGATTTTCAGGATTTTCTCATTCACAAATGTGCCCAGGTCGCGATCGGAGAGTTTAAACCGGGCACGTTTGAAGCAGCGCAGCAACTTTATCAAGAAGCCGTTGCCATGTATGCAGAAGGTTTTCTAGGTGCTTATCTGCTGCGGGAGAAAGACACCGATCGCGGCATTTCTGTGATTTTTTGGGAGAGCGAGGCACTGATGGAAGCCAACAGCAGCGAGGCCCATCAAGCTATTCTCAAGAAGATGACTCCGTTGTTTTCGGCAGTGCCAATGATCAACGCCTATGAGATTGTGAGCGAAATTCTGCCTAAAGAATGATAAAATGGGAGAACCTATTGCAGTGCGCTAACGTCGAGGAAGTCATCCTCATTTAACTAAGCGTATGAAATTACAAGGTTTATCTTTTCGTCTTTTGCTGGCTTTAGGAGTGGCAACAGGTGCTATTGTCGTGAGTCCCTCTGCTTTTGCGGCTCAACAAGTGATTTTGAAATATGGCATTTTGCGAGAATCTGTTTCAGTCAGCGACTTGACAACCTTTGCTGAAACGGGAAACACATCGCCTGCCCTGCAAGCTCATTTGAAACTCTCCCGTCAAAAACCAGAAGCGGTGCGGCAAACGCTCACGAAAGAGATCCGCATTAATCCGATCGTGCTTGATCGAGTGATGAACAGTCCGATCGGAAATGTCCTCCTCGATCCGCTCAGTCAAGCCATCCGAACCCCAACCGGAGGTGCTGATCGTCAAGCGCTTCGAGGTGCTCTTGCGCTTTCTGCTAGCGGAGATGGCAAACTTTCGGTTTTAGAAATCGTGCAGAAATATCCGACTCAAGAGGTTTTAGTTGATGGCGATCGCATTGTGGATGCCTATCGTCGCTTGAGTGATCTCGTCGATCGCATCAAAGGCCCTCTCGGCAGCATTCTTCTTAAAAGATAACCCCCTAAAAAGGGGGCACTACCGAGAGGAGGATTTGAGCCTTGACTTTTAGTAAGCCAGGGTTTCTAGCGTCTCGCGCAAGTAGGTATGAACCAGCGTATCAAGACTGATATCTGCCAGGCGCTTGTCTACTTCTCGCTCAATCTTCCAGCCTTTAAAGCCTGAACTCTCGGCGATCGCTCGCTTGAGACTATCCCAAACTTGAGTCTCGTAAGCTAGAGGGTGAGCATTATCTTCAGAGGGTGAAGACGCGTTGAAGTTAGACATGGCAGACCTTTGTGAGAGAGCATCAAAAATTTGTAGCGTTGAAGCGGTTTCGCTTTAGGAAAAACTTAATTTTGGGAAGCCAAATTCTTATCAGAGCCTATCTACAAGATAGCTTAATGAGCATTGTTGTCTGTAATTTTGACAACATTTCTACTCGGTTGAGATATAAAAAATTCTATCGTAATAACAGAAAGCGCTCACGATCGTTCATAAAATATCCGCCGAATCATCTGCATCGGGAGTCGAGAAGTCAGTGACCGAATTTAAGGGGTCTGCCCCGATCGACGCTGTCGGTGCCGCCGCTATTTCATCAGGCAGCAGGGGCAGCACAATTTGGTTAACTTTCAACCCCAAGACTGAGAAAGCTGGCAGAATTTGCTCAACGGCAAACGGTTGGGCAACCGCAAACTCTTGATCACTTGCCAGAAGCACTCGACCCACACTCAGCGGAACTTGTAGAAACAGATTGCTGGCAAGAAATGCGATCGCTGCCACTCCTAACCCCAGCCCTCGCACTGGAAATGGTGTGACATCAGCCGCGATCGGCGCAATCAAATAAATCTGCCATAAAAGCACCCACATCACTAACGCTCCTAGCCCAATCCAGACTGGGCTGCGGCGAGACTTAAAGAGCGTCAAAATTCGGCGCTGATCGTCGGTCAACCGCTCAGGTTTGACCGCAACAGCAACTAGACTAAAAATATAGAAAGGTTTCTGCCACTGCATCCAAACAATCGGGGCGATGCCGACGATCGCAATTAGCCCTAACTCTAACCAGACGGGCAACAGTGGGTCACCCACCGCCAACCCCAATAGGCAAACCACCAACCCCAAGGGAACGGCTGCCACACCCGCCGCATGAATCCAAAGATAGGGATCAGACCAGAAAGTCCGCATAACTCACACCTACTTAAACGCATCCCTCATTTTAGAAGGTGTGGGGGCATGAGGCGTGAGTTATCGAGAGAAAAGGCTGATGGACTAGCCGATTTCCTGTTCTCGCTGTTGCTTAAGAGTCTGTAGCTGATGCAGTAAGGACTCAGTTTCAGCGTGAAGATTGAGAAACTTTGCTTGCTGATCGGCTTGATAGAGTGCCTTCATCTTTTCGAGCGATCGGGCCCACTCTTGATCTGAGAGCGCAGAAGGCTCTTGGCGCTGCTCACACACTGCTGTATTGCTAAACTGATGATTTGAATTCGTCGTTGTCATAGGTCTTAGGAATTTGTACTTACTCACACCGAAAATTATCTTAACCTAAACTTTACACGACTTTGTATCGAAGTGTTCTGTTTTATGACTGGCAGAAAGTTCTCTAAGTTCCTTTAAGAGACAGGGCACTCTGACCCTCTGTAGTAGACTAGGATCTACTATTGCATTCAACGATTCAACCCTGTGACTTTAAGTCTGTCTGTTCAAGATGACTCGCTTCACGAGGCTATGCCCAAAGTTCAAAACTGGCGCGGCTTGATTGAGGGCTATCGGCGCTATCTTCCCGTCACCGATAAAACGCCCGTGATCACGCTGCACGAGGGCAATACGCCCTTGATTCCGGCACCTGCGATCGCGGCTCAGATCGGTCGGCAGGTGAAAGTGTTTGTGAAATACGACGGTCTGAATCCGACAGGCAGCTTTAAAGATCGCGGCATGACAATGGCGATTTCTAAAGCCAAAGAAGCCGGGGCAGAAGCTGTGATTTGTGCCAGTACGGGCAACACGTCTGCCGCCGCTGCTGCCTATGCGCGTCGTGGAGGAATGCGGGCGTTTGTGCTGATCCCCGATGGCTACGTAGCACTCGGAAAGCTGGCTCAAGCGTTGCTCTATGGGGCGGAAGTCTTGGCAATTCATGGAAACTTCGATCGTGCTCTAGAAATCGTGCGTGAGATGTCACAAAATTACCCGGTGACGTTGGTCAATTCGCTCAATCCCTATCGGCTTGAAGGTCAAAAAACGGCTGCTTTTGAAGTGGTTGACGTGTTGGGCGACGCGCCTGATTGGCTGTGCATTCCAGTTGGCAATGCTGGAAACATTAGTGCTTATTGGATGGGCTTTTGCCAATATCATCAAGAAGGACGCTGCACCCGGCTTCCGAAGATGATGGGTTTTCAGGCAGCAGGCTCGGCTCCTTTGATCAGTGGTCATATCATCAGTCACCCCGAAACGATCGCCACCGCTATTCGCATCGGCAACCCCGCCAATTGGCAAAAAGCTCTAGCGGTTCAGGAGTCGAGCCAGGGCGAATTTAATGCCGTCACCGATGAAGAGATTTTAGACGCATATCGTCTGCTGGCTTCTGGAGAAGGAATCTTTTGCGAACCTGCTAGCGCTGCCTCCGTCGCTGGGCTGCTTAAGGTCAAGGATCGAGTGCCGACTGGGGCAACGGTGGTCTGTGTCTTAACGGGTAATGGACTGAAAGATCCTGACACTGCGATCAAACACAGTCAAAATCAATTTAAACAAGGCATTTCACCAGACTTAGAAGCCGTTGCGAAAGCGATGGGATTTTAACTTTCGCCCTTTTGTTCTCTGACTTTAGTCAGTAAATCCACCGTATCGCCTAGTGCAGTGGTCAGGTTTTTGCGGGTTTGCGCGTGGTCGGCTTGCTCGGCTTTGAGATCTTGAGCGAGGCGATCGTGTTCTGTCCAAAGTTCAAACAGTCTGGCTTTGAGTTCGTCAACGGTGGTCAGATTCTCGATCGAGCGCTCGATCGTGGATTGCGTGTTCGATCGGTCTGATGAAGCTTGAGGAAGAATTTGAAGTTGGGCAATTTCGGACTTGAGATCGGCGATCGTTTGTCGGGTCAACATTGCTTCTGTGCGTCGCTGCTGGGCTTCTGTCTCATAGAGCTTTCGCCAATTGTCAGCGCTAGCGTTTGCGGCTTCCTGCGCTTCTTGCGCTGCTTGTAACGTTTGTTTGAGGTCTTTAATCTCGTTGAGCCACTGCACAACCTGGTCAGCCATTTTTCTACGCCTCTGTTGAATTTAAATGAGGTTCGCTGCAAAGATCGTACTTCACACTCTATGCGACGCTCACCCCTAAAACTCATATCGTGTATCTTTTACCAAGTAAAGCTTTCAGCGCTAAATATTTGAATGTGACCCTTAAAGGAGAGGCGCGGGGTTTAGGAAAGTATTTAAAGCTTGTGAGAAGACCCGTAGAATCACTGGACTAAAGCTGAAGCGGTTTTGTATTCTCTTGGAGAAATTACTTATCCTATGAGAGCTTCAGTATGCGATCGCTCCGGTTTATTTTTATTACTCTCATTACTTTTCTATTTATCACCAGTGCTGTTTTTTGGCGGAAGGCGATCGCGATTCTTCTCAGTGGCATTAATAAAGTGGGCAGATTCATGTGCGGAGTTAGATTTTGGTTGCTAGGTATTGTTAGCTTCATCATTGCTACAACTGCAACTGTCTTTGTTTCAGGCTCATTTTTAAATCGTCTCCTCTTAGCTGCGTCGTGTACAGTTTTCAGCTTTAACTCTACTTTCTGCACTCCAAATTTAGGGGTGGAGTCCGATCGTGCAACAGCGACGATTACTTCTACTCTCAAGGAAGTACGAGATATTGACAGTAATTTATCGACGCACAAACCAGTCAAAATCGAAGAATCAAGAGGGTTTACTGGTTCTACTTTGGCTTTCAAACCTGATAAAGACAATGAGGGACATCGTGAAATAACGAAACTTGCAACTAATGGAATATGGGTTTCTCCGAGAGATAAAAAGGTGCTGGTTGACGAGGATGGAACAGATCTCCAGTTTACTGAAGATGCCCAAAAGGAAATTTACCAAGCTAATAGGGGTGTAGATTTAGATCCAGGTATGTTTGGTTTGAATCCTTCTGAAGATTTTGGTATACCTGAAAATCATTTTGATAACGACCTATTTCCAGCAGCATCAGCGCGGCTTAAAACTTTAAAGTCTGAAGTTGTTGAAGCATTAAAGCCAATTAGGAAGGACTCCACTGAAGAAGATAAAAAAGCCATAGGAAAAGAAGCTCGTAGAAATCTTGGACAAGCTTTACATACTTTGCAGGATTTTTACGCTCACAGCAATTGGGTAGAGTTGGGCAAGACTGAAATCAATGAGGATTTAGGTAGAGAAGTTATTTGTGATGGAGCAGATAAGCACACTCCTCCTTGTAGTAAACCCGCCGATCCAAACAAAAAAGATGATGGTAAGCCTAATGGCGATCCAACTGCTACTATTAAAAAAAAGATATGCATCTTTCGTGTTTGCAGACAAGAATACGATCCGGGAACCCTCGATCCCAATCTTAAAAAACTTACATCTGGGTACTTCGATAGCATTATCAGTCCTTGCGTCGCGCCGCCAGGTAAAGTACGACACGGGTTCTCTTTGGCAGATTCTGTTAACCCTTTCGACTGTCCTAACGGCCTTAACAAAGATGAAAAAGATCGCCCTGGATACAAGATGGCAGCTTCTCTCGCAGAAAAAGCTAGCAGAGACTATATAAACCAGATTATTTTTGAGGATCAAGATTATCCAAATAGCCCAAACATCAGCGGAAATATACCCGCAATCAAAGCTCTAATGGGCATTTATGAAGACCCGTGTAAATCTGAAAGCAATCAAAACCGTGAAGAGTGCAAACTGAAAGAGGGAAAAACTTACGGCGACCCGCATATCGCTACCTTCGATGGGATGAGATACAGCTTTCAAACAGTGGGAGAATTTATCCTGTCAAAGTCTAGCAATGGTTCCTTTGAAGTTCAAACACGTCAAGCACCTGTCAAGCCTTCGCTTTCACTCAACAGCGCTGTAGCAATGAAAGTGGGGAATAGCCGAGTTGCCTTATATTCAAAAGATTTTCCTGATGCAGATACCAGCACTCCGCTGCGAATTAATGGCAAGCCAACGACCATTGAAGGCGACAAACTAGCTCTGCCAAACGGTAGCGAGATTTTGAAACAAGGCAATAATTATGTGGTTAACTTTTCCACAGGTGAGAAGGTTGTCGTTAGCTCAATTAGTACTGGGGGCAATTCATACTTCAACGTTTCACCCTTCGTTTACAACCGTGCAGGAAAATATAGTGGCTTGCTCGGAAACGTCAATGGTAATCCTAACGATGACCAAAGGGTTCGCGGCAAAGAAAACTCTTTGGACTCCAAGTCAACTTATGGTGATGTGAAGCAAGTCTTAAGCTTCGCTGGTTTGAGAATTCCAGGGGCGCTGAGTGGAGCCGAAAAGCTTTACTTCGACCAACTTTATAAGGAGTTTGGCAATAGCTGGCGCGTTAAACAAGAAGAATCCTTGTTTGATTACCCGGCAGGCAAAACCACCAAGAATTATGTTGATCCTGCTTTTCCAGACAAGTACTTGACGCTCAATATGTTGTCTGCCGACCAGATCCAGAAGGCGCAGAATGCTTGCACAGAGGCAAATGTCACTCAAGATTTGATGGAAGGCTGCATTTTTGATGTCGGCTTCTCCGGCTTCTCTGAGTTTGCTCGTGCTACAGCAGAAATCAACGGCTATGTCGGTATCGTCAATCAACTGTTCCCTCGTTTAAACATCCCGACACCAGAACAGGCTGTCGATCGCGTCATCGAAAAGATTAAACCCAAAGTTTGCTTACCGTTTGTCGGTTGCCTTTAGTGCGATCGCCTCCATCTTGTAGATGAGCATTTACTGCAAGACAAAGCCTACTTCCATCCTTTCTTTGCCCGATCGAGTACATAAGCTGACACGTCTTGAATCTGAGCCTGGTTGAGACGGTCTTTGTAAGGAGACATATTATTTTTGCCGTTGGTGACAATGCCAGCGATCGCCGCCTCGGTTGCATAGCCGTTTTGCTGGAGTGCTTTCAGCTTCAGGGTTTTGCCGCGTCGCACAATGTTACCGCCGTTAGCATGGCATCCCGCACACTGCACCTCAAATAGTTTGGCACCACTCGTCAAGTCTGCGGCAAGAGCCGGGAGGGTTAATGAACTGATCAAAAAGACGATCGCGCTCCATCCAATTATCAATAATCGCTGAATCATTTTCGTTTGAATTAAAAGTGTCTGTGGTCTCGATCGTGGCATCTTTTTCTCGCCTTGTGCCCTATTGCCCTGATTAAAGACAATGGCACAATACTAAGAAGATCTTCAAGGAGCGAGTGCGGTGCTAGTAAATGTAGGAGTGGGTATCGTTTGTTTTACGATCGCGTTTGTGTTGGCAAGCTTAGTCGAATATTGGCTGCATCGCTTGATGCACGTCTCGCCCAAAATTGGTGAACGACACCGCGATCACCATCGTCGCAATGAAGCACAGGGCGTGCTGTGGGAGTTCCGCGACTATGTGAGAGGGACGTTTATCGTCCTATGTTTGATGTTTTTTCACTCGCGGTCAGCAGGGATAGGCTGGTTTTTGGGCGGTTTTATCTACGCGGCTTTTTCGTCTTATGCTCACCAGCTACAGCACGAAAATCCGACCAAGTGCTTTTGGATGAAGATGCCCGTCCACTATGTTCACCACAAATATGGCATGTGGCATCACAATTTTGGACTCGCCGTAGACTGGTGGGATCATGCGTTTGGCACCTATAAGCAGGTTGACTGGCTAACTGACGAAGAGTTAAGTCAACCTGAAAAAAGCTATTGGCAACTGCGCTGGTTTTGAGTCAAAAACTCTGAACTTCAGGCAATTCTCAAAAAAATCGTTACCAATTCCAAAAACTTTCGATCGCTCCCCCGTCTCCTGAATTTCTCTGTGCTATCGTTCCAAAATCCCATTAGAAAGAACGGGGAGAAGCGCTATGAGCTACCTCCAAGATGCAAAGGCGCACTTTGTCGCCTCTCATCAAAACCCAATCAACCAGGCGTTACACCACTTAACAAATCTGTTGGCGATCGCTGCGGTCATTTACTTGTTTTATGACTGGCGCATGACACTCGTTTGTCTATTGCTGACTCAAGTGTTTGCCCTGGGTGGACACGCTGTTTTCGAGAAAAACGAACCTGCTTTCGTCAAATATCCCGGCATTACCATTTTGGTTTCTCTCGCCTGGTCGTTTGAGCATTGGTTTGGTCTACGCCAGCTTTGGCAGCATTTCAAACCCAAAGCAACCGCCTAACTCGTTACAAAAATCTACACTACGGGGAACTTCATGTATCAAGATTTGCTAGTTATCGACGCAGATGCTCACAAGATCGAGAATCCGCTCGTGATTCGAGACTACATCGAGCCACAATATCGCGATCGCCTCAGTCTAATCGTCGATAGCTTGGGTGATCAACGAATGCGAGTCATCGACTTTAACCCCGCAACTGGCAAGAATGACTTAGAAAGACTCTATCCTCAACCTCAAGGTTTAGGCAAAGGTGGCTTTCGCAGCCTTCACCCAGAAACCACGCTGGGAGCCATGTTTAACCAGGTGCGGATCGAACACATGGATCGGGAGGGCATCGACGTGCAGGTGATTTACGGCACTTGGACTTTGAGCTATTCGTCTTATTTAGACAAAGACATGGCGATCGCCCTCTGTCGCGCCTACAACAATTATATGGCTGACGATTGCCGGGGCTATGACAACCGCCTCAAGCCGATCGGCGTTTTGCCCATGCAAGATGTCAACGAAGCCATCAAAGAGATGCGTCGCTGCGTCAATGAGCTGGGCATGATCGGCGTTTCGATCGCACCCAACATTGCGATTCCGCACCCCAAAGCGCCTGACGCATTCCCCGAAATTCGCACTTGCAAAACTCTTAGCCATCCTGATTTTGAGCCACTTCTGCAAGCGGCTGTTGATTTGGATGTCTCGATCGGCATTCATGGCGGGCCGGGTTCTTACATGATTGGCGGCATCGCTGACCACATGGAGACGTTTGTCCTCAGCCATATTTTTGTACAGCGTAATCAACAGCAGATGGCACTGGCTCGGATGGTGTTTGATGGTGTGTTTGAGCGCTTCCCCACTTTGCGAGTCGGCTTTCTAGAAGGGGGTTGTGGCTGGTTGCCTGACCTCGCCCACGCCTTCCACGAACATTGGGAAAAGCGCATTCGTGACTTTGATCCCAAGAATCCCTATCGCCCTTCGCTAATGGAATTCACGAAGCTGATGATTCAAGAGCGAGGCGTTCACAACAACAGCAACATCATCAGCCAAGCAAAAAATTTGTTCGATCTGCTGTGGACAAAGCAGCATGACCCAACGCAAATCGACGACTCTAGCCTATACGAACACTACGATCTGCGTCACCGTGACCCAATGGAATATTTTGGACGCGGGCAGATTTTCACCTCCTTTGAATCGGATGATCCCGCCCCGGCTTACCTGCCGATCGCGATGGGTGAAATGGGCAAACACCTGACCTGCTTCTCTGGTGACTACGGTCATTGGGATGGTGTTTTGAAGGATTGTGTCAAGTCTGCCGCCGAAGTCGCCGACTACGATCGTGAGCATCTCAACCTACTGCTCAACGGCAATGCGTTGGCGCTGTATGGCGATCGCTTAAGTCGATCGTTGCCCGAAAACCTGTCAGCTTCAACGCTGGTTGGAACACGAGGTTAGAATTTGTCGAGTGAAATCTGGCAGATTCTGTAGGGGCGCACCACTGTACTCTTACGGGATCTGCCCAGCCACGGGTCGATTTCAAAAGGGTAGTTTGAAGAGTGAGGGCAAAAAGTTGCCGTACAATTGGTATGCCTACCTAAACAAGTTGTGGTTTGCAATGAGTGATAAAGAAGCAGTGCTTGAACTTGTAAAGCGGTTACCTGCGACAGTCTTTTTGCACGAAATGCTGAGAGAGATTGAGTTTATTGCGGCGGTTAAAGAGGACTTGGATGAAATCGATTAGGGTCAGGGCATCTCTATTGAGTCCGTCGAGCAAATGATGGCAACATGGACTACCCCGTAACATCGTCTCCCAAGATGGTTGGAGATTTAGAGACAATATTGATCGCTACAGCAGACAGTTCAGATAGTGTCCTTGGTTAGGAACGGATGGAACACGAGGGCGGTCATTCTGCATAGACTAGAGAAATGTAACGTGTAAGTGTGACTAGAACTACCCTCCCGCGTCCCCCCCTTCTGCCGATGGCCTCGATCGCCCGCAAAAACCTCTTTGAAGACATTCCTCGCTTTCTCGTCGCGCAAGCTGGCATCATGTTTGCCGTCAGCCTGGTGACGATTCAAGTCGGCATTCTTAAAGGGTTCACTCGATCGACGGCGCTTTTAATTGATCAATCTACCGCCGATCTGTGGGTTGCCTCTAAAGACATGGTGCATCTAGAGTTGACAAGCCCGATCGCGGCTGAAAAAGTCGTCCAGGCTCAACAAGTCTCAGGGGTGGAGCGGGCAGAAGCGCTGATGATTCGATCGAGCATTTGGCGCAGCGATTCTGGACTGATTACCCCAGTCAGAATTTTTGGCTTTGACCCTAACAGTCGCCTTTTTGCAGGTTGGGATGTTAGCCAGGGCAAACTCAATGCCGTTAAACAACCCTTTAAAGTCGTCGTCGATCGCTCTAGCTTAAAAAATTTAGGGCAGACGCAAATCGGTGAGCAAGGCAAAATCGGGACGCTCCCGGCGCAAATTGTGGGGTTGTCTCAAGATACGCAGTCGATCGTGTCTAGCTTGTTTATCTTCACGTCGCTAGAAAACGCTAACGCCTATGCCACTGCCGGGTTAAACACCTCAGTCAACTGCACCCGGAAAACCCAAGGCAATCTCGTTTGCACCAACAATTTTGACAATGCTCCCTTAGATGGCAAACCTGCTTCTCTCACCCCTCCTCGCAGTCTCAGCATTTCTGACCCCATATCCTATGTGTTAATCCGGGCAAAGCCGGGGCAAGACTTGCAGCAATTAAAACAGCGCTTAGAGGCGGCTCTGCCTGACACTCGCGCCTACACTCAAGCCGAACTTGCCGAGCAAACTCAGGTCTATTGGTCAGAGCGAACCGGAGTCGGCTTTATTCTCAGCTTGGGAGCAACCGTGGGATTTGTGGTTGGCATGGTGATTGTGGGTCAAATTCTCTACTCTTCAGTGGCCGACCACCTGCGCGAGTTTGGAACTCTTAAAGCGATGGGTGCGTCAAATTGGGTTATCTACAGCGTCATTTTAGAGCAAGCGATGTGGATGGCAGTTTTAGGATATATTCCCAGCATGGCCTTTTGTCTCGGACTTGGAGCCTGGACACAGACCGCCAAGGGCATCATGATCCTAATTACTCCCGCCACGGCAGGGGGGGTTTTGATTTTAACGGTGGTGATGTGCGTAGGGTCTGCCCTCTTTGCAGTGCAGAAAGTTACACGCGTCGATCCGGCTATCGTTTTCAAAGCTTAGGGTAAGCTGTAAAATCTCGTAATCCTTGCGAGGCGAGACGTTAGCGATCGTTAAAGTTCAATCCTTTTGCTGATGGGAACTCAGGGAGTCTAGGTAGACTAGATATATAAAGTGAAGTTTCTACCTAAACCCGGATCTAGCCTCTCAGAGGGTGTATTTACCTTTCAGAATGAAAGCTTGTGAGCTGCTCCCCACACGCCGTCTAAAAATCCCTTCATTTCAATAGATTAAAGAATGACTGCCACCCAAATCGATTTACTGCAAAGTGCCGGGAGTGCTTCTCAAGCTAATCTCTCTATCCGTCTTGAGAGAACAGAGGTTAACGCGATCGCCGCTCGTGGCGTAGAGATGGTCTATCAGTCAGGAACCGAGCGGTTTCAAGCACTAAAAAATATCGATTTAGAGGTCAAGTCTGGTGATATCCAGCTTTTAATGGGGCCATCGGGTTCTGGCAAAACGACGCTACTCTCAATTTTGGCAGGCATTCTCACCCCTACATCTGGAAGTGTAAGCCTGCTCGGAGAAGAAATCTCTAAGCTATCTAGCTCAAAATTGGCGAAGTTTCGGCTTGAAAACATCGGCTTCATCTTTCAGGGGTTTAATTTATTTCCAGCGTTGACTGCCCTAGAAAATGTTGAGGTTGCCCTTAACCTTAAAGGCATTCGTCGCGCGGCTGCTCATCGTCAAGCTTTAGACTTGTTAGATCAGGTGGGGCTGTCTCAGCAAGCAAAACGGCACCCTCAAGATCTCTCAGGCGGCCAAAAGCAGCGCGTCGCGATCGCCCGTGCCCTGGCAGGAAATCCGCGTTTGATTATGGCAGATGAACCGACTGCCGCCCTCGACTCTCATAATGGTCACGCCGTGATCGAGCTATTGCGAAACTTAGCGAAAGAGAAAGGACGCACCGTTTTGATCGTCACCCACGATCCCCGAATCATTGATGTTGCAGATAGTGTTGCTTATCTAGAAGATGGAGTCTTAAAGTCAGGTGTGAGAACTCGATAAGTAAGGTAAAAAGTGGGAGATGTCGTTTCTTCTGGCTGAAAACCCGATCCCCTGATTTTCGTTTAGCAGAAAGGGGCACTCTGATGAAGAAGACGTGAACGGTTAATCTTTTCAAGTCTTCTTCACCAGCCAGCCCCTCTTGTGAAACTATCGCGCCTCGTTCCTCCGTTAAAATTTGTGCGATCGCTAACGGTTTCTCTCAACGGGATTCTCGTAGCATCTTTTGTATTGCAAATTTCTGCGATCGCAGGTTTAGTGGGGTGGCTATCGGTTCGTAACGATCACCAAGCGATCGCAGGCTTGGCGATGCGATTGCACAGTGAAACAAATTTGCAGGTCACTCAGCATTTAAATGAGTATTTGGGTCGAGTGCATTTGGTCGATCAGACAAACCGCGATGCGCTGCAAATCGGGCTGATTACGCCGTCTAACTTAGAAGAGATGCAGCGCCTTTTTCTCAAAGAAGTTCAAACGTTTAAGGTGAGCTATGTCAACTTTGTTAGCCCGTTAGGAGAATATGCGGGGGCAGGCTATGCCTCAAGCGAAACAATTACAACCAGCGAGATTAACAAAGCAGCCCTCAAAAAATCTTACGATTACGAAGTCGATCAGTTCGCTAGACGAACAAAGGTACACAGCATCACCCAATACGATCCTCAAGCTGAGAGTTGGTATATCGAAGCGGTGAAGGCAGGTCGTCCGGTTTGGAGCCAAATCTATCAGTGGGATGACATGCCAGAAGTGACTTCGATTAGCTCTGGCTATCCTCTCTATGATTCAAAAAAGAAGCTGATTGGCGTGTTAGGCGTTGATCTCGTCCTTTCAGATATTTCTAAATCGCTGCGAAAACTGCCTGTAAGTCGATCGGGCGCAGTGTTTATTGTCGAACGATCGGGGTTACTCGTCGCGAGTTCTTCCTCTGAGCCAGTGACGATGATTGTCAATAAAAAAGCCGAGCGACTATCGGCATTTAATAGTGGAGATGTGCAGATTCGCTCAACGATGAAGCAGTTAGTGCAGAAGTTTGGCAGTCTTGAGCAGATTCACAGCAAGCAGAGTTTAGAAGTCTCGATCTCATCCCAAAATTCTTTAGAAACCAAGGCAGTCGATGATCACTATGTGCAAGTCACCCCTTGGCAAGATCAAAAAGGACTGGATTGGCTGCTGATCTCGATCGCACCAGAGTCGGAATTTACTGGGAAAGTCGATGCCCAAAAGCAAGTCGGAGTTCTCTTGTGTGTGATTGCAGTGATGGTTGCGATTACGATCGCTATGCTAATTGCCCGGTGGCTGACAGCACCCATTTTGCGGTTTAGTCAAGCCTCAAAAGCGCTGGCTTCGCTGCTTGCTTCTGGCAAAACTGCGACCGAAGAACTTAGTCAAGGGGTCAATGTCAATATTGGCATTCCGATTCGCATCAGAGAGTTAGATCGGTTGGCAACGTCATTTAATCAAATGACAAAGCAGCTTCAAACGTCGTTTCAAACCTTGGCGACTGCTAACGAAAATTTAGAAGTGCGAGTGGAAGAACGCACCGCAGAACTTAGATTGAGAAGCAATATCACCAGTCAAATTCGCAAGTCTTTGGATTTAGATACAATTTTGCAAACGGCTGTGATTGAGATTCGCGCCTTGATGCACATCGATCGCTGCACCTTTGTTTGGTATAACCCTCATACCCAGCCCGCTATCTGGGAAGCCGTCACAGAATCTAAGCTACCGACGATTAGAAGTGCCCTGGGTTCCTATTCTAAAAAGTTTGCAGGCGTGTTAGGAGAAGAATTTCTCAAGTTTCAAACCATTCAATTAGATGATGTGTCTCAATTACCTGCACCATTGTCGCGGCGGTTGCTGCGATCGCTTGACTGCACCTCGTTTTTAGGGTTGCCCATGCAAAAAGACCGTGAAGTGGTGGGCGTGGTCATTTGTACCCATACGCGAGGGAGCCGCCCCTGGAAGCCAGAAGAGGTAAAACTGCTTAGAGGTGTGATCGATCAGTTAGCGATCGCCATGAGTCAAGCAGAACTTTATGCCGAAGCCCAAAACAATGCCCAAGTCGCCCAAACTCAGGCAATGCGACTCGCGGCTGCCATCAAAGAATTGCAGCAAACTCAGGCACAACTGATTCAAACCGAGAAGATGTCTAGTTTGGGGCAGATGGTCGCTGGCATTGCTCATGAGATCAACAATCCGGTCAGCTTTATCTATGGAAATTTGATTCATGCCGAAGAGTATGCTCAAAGTCTGCTGCGGCTCGTGAGCCTTTATCAACAGCACTGTCCTGATCCGTCTCGTGAAATCGAAGCTGAAATAGAGGCGATCGACCTGGAGTTTTTGACCGACGATCTACCCAAGATGTTTCAATCGATGCAGATTGGGGCAGAGCGCATTCAACAAATTGTGCAATCTTTGCGGACGTTTTCTCGATTAGACGAGTCAGACTTTAAGACCGTCAACCTGCACGAAGGCATCGACAGCACCTTGATGATTTTAGAAAGTCGCCTGAAGGCAATCTCGACCCGTCCAGCGATTCAAGTCATTAAACACTATGGTCAACTGCCGTCAGTCCAGTGTTACGCCGGGGATTTAAATCAGGTGTTTTTGAATATTTTGATGAATGCGATCGAGGCGTTAGAACCTCATTCTCAGGCTCAAGATTTGCCCGCGATCGCGATCAAGACAGAAGTTGTGGATCACGATCGCGTGACGATTACAATCAGCGACAACGGCATGGGCATGAGCGAGACGGTGCGATCTAAGATTTTTGATCCGTTTTTTACGACTAAACCGATCGGCAAAGGCACCGGGCTGGGGCTTTCGGTCAGCTATCAAATTGTGACTGAACGCCATCAAGGCCAGCTTAATTGTATCTCTGAGCCAGGTGCAGGTGCCCAGCTTGTGATTACGATTCCGATCAGGCAAGCGCAAAGCGCCCATCCTACGATTTAGCGATATCCCACTTGTGGAAGACGTTCTATGCCGTCTCAGTTCCTACTGTTGATGAGAAATTAGAAGTTCCTCTTAATAATGCAAAATCGACTTCTGGCAAACCACACAAGACTGATGAGCGTGCTGCTCACGAGTTTGCTGATGCTGCCGATCGCAACTTCTTGCGCGCCTCAACCAGCACAAGCACCCACTGCTTCAGTGATGACTTCTCCAACTTCTTCGCCAACGCCGCAAGCGAGAGGAACGATCGTGGAGGTTGCGGCTGCCAATCCTGCGCTGAGAAACCTGACTGCCGCAATTCAGGCAGGAGGGTTAACCGCGACTCTTAAAGGTCAGGGGCCGTTCACGGTATTTGCCCCCACCGATCAAGCATTCTCAGCAGTGCCTGCGGCGACACGACAACAGCTATTGCAGCCTCAAAATCGCAAAACCCTGACTCGAATTTTGTCTTATCATGTCGTGCCTGGTGAGTTGTCTTCAAGTCAGCTTCAACCTGGAGCCATTAAGACCCTTGAAGGGCAAACTCTAGCGGTTCAAACTGGAAGTCAAGTGACCGTTAACGACGCTAGAGTTACTCAGCCTGATATTCAAGCGAGCAATGGCGTAATTCATGTCATCGATCGCATCATTGTGCCGCCTGACGTGAAGCTTTAGGGCTATCTTAAAACTCTCTCCTGAACATGCTGCGGAACTTCGCTCGTTTGCTCTAGCTGACGCAAAGAATTCAGTGAGAGAAACCCAAACCCAACCTTAGCCGCCAAATCTAGCAGGGTGTAAGACATCGTTTCTGCACTGCTATCAATCACGCTATAGCCAGTCTTTGCCAGCATCCACACGATCGGATAAGCAGTCCACAGCACCAGATGCACGGTGAGCAGTTTGCCAAACACCTTCTTGCCTCTAGGATGTTGCTGGGCTGCTTCTTTGCGATAGTGGTGCAGCAACAGGTAAACCAGCCCTAAATATGCACCACAGCTTACAAAATACCAAATGTAGCTGGTGGGTTTGGGCGAGATTGTGGCGACAAACCCCGTTGCGATCATATAAATATCTGCACCTACCATGCCGGCCGCGATCGGCAAGCTAGTGCCTCCGAGAAAACTGAGCAGCACGAGAGTTAATGGTGTAGACAAAGACCAGGTGACATAGCGAACCCAATAAGTCGGACGGCTATAAATGACATTAAAACCTTGACCCAAGACCATCGCCAGATAAAGCCCTGCTGCGATCGCGGCGATAAAAAAGTTAATCGTGTAGACAATCCGCCAAGCCTCGTTTTTGGCATTATTTGCGCCAAAGCCAAACGCGATCGCTCCTAAAGTCATGCCCACACATCCGATCAAGAGCCAATTTTGAGTCATTGGTGGTTCCTATCCAGTTCGTTCTTATAAAAACAAAAACCTTCGATATAGTTTAAGGAACAAATAATAGAAATCCGTCTGACCAATGGAATAACTTGACTGCCTCAGATAGAATTTCTGGCGAACACATATTAATAAAGAAAGATTTTGTTCCCTCAGTGAAAGCACTGAATCCAACGCCAGTTTTTTTAGGCTACGTTAGTGTTGGCGTTAAGTTTCTCAGAATTCTCCGTACAAACTCTTAGACGGTCTTAACTTAACAAATAAATGTAGTATTTACTACTTGAATTTTTTCTAACATTACAGTATTTCTAGTTAAACATTGATATAAAACTTTTGGAGATACTCAGGGAACTGTCACGACGAGATGAGTCAACCGATTGGTAGAGCTTCAGTAGATATGGATATTACCGATCGTAAACACACCAAAGCCGCTCTGCACACGCTCAACACTCACCTAGAGCAACAGGTGCAAGAACGCACGGCCGAACTTCTTCGCGCCAACCAAGAACTGGCAAACGAAGTTCTACAGCATCAGTTACAGATTCAGCGCAGCAAAGCCCTGAATCGGGTGATTCAGACTATTCGTAACTCGCTTGATTTAGAGACTGTGTTTGCGACCGCAACCACAGAATTTGTCGAGTTACTGCAAGCCGATCGCGTTGGCATTATGCAATTTTTGCCAGACCAACAGATTTGGCAAAATGTGTCTGACTATGATATCGATGTCAACTCACCCAGCTTGTTGGGGATGACGGTTCCTGATCAGGGAAATGCGATCGCAACTCGCCTAAAGCAATTAGAGATTATTCGCATCAGCCATCACAAACAGGATGCAAACTCGCTCGATCGATTAGCTGACACGACGGCTGGGTCGTGGCTAATTGTGCCCCTTCAGGTGGATGGTGCGCTGTGGGGTAGCTTAAATTTACTGCGAAAGGCTTCTTTACCCTGGCAAGAGTCAGACGTTGAACTGGTGTGTGATGTGGTGGATCAATTAGCGATCGCCATTCAACAAGCCGAACTGCATCGCCAAGTTCAGCAATTGAATATCAATTTAGAACGACAGGTGCAAACGCGAACGGCTCAACTTCAACTCGCCTACGATTTTGAGGCGACGCTGAAACAAATTACTGATCAGGTCAGAGACTCTCTTGATGAAGATCAGATTCTTGAAAGTGCGGTCAAAGCATTAGCAAAACGGCTCGGTGTCGGCTGCTGTAATGCGGCAATTTTTGATATCGAACAGGGCACCTCAACCATTCGTTATGAATATGCAGCCGGAATTCCGCCTTCGATGGGCAAAGTCTCTCAACTGGCAGATTTTCCAGAGATTTATGAGCAACTTTTGCAGGGTCATCACTTCCAATTTTGCTCTCTGTTAGCTCACCCAGAGCGGGGCACCGTATCGATGTTTGCTTGCCCAATCTTGGACGACAATGGGGTTTTGGGCGATTTGTGGCTGGTTAATCAGTCTTTTTATGAGTTTAACGATCAAGACATTCGCTTAGTGCAGCAAGTTGCCAATCAGTGCGCGATCGCGATTCGTCAAGCGCGTCTCTTTCAGGCGGCTCAGGCACAGGTGAAAGAACTAGAGCGGCTAAATCGTCTCAAAGACGACTTTCTCAGCACGGTGTCTCACGAATTGCGGACTCCGATGGCAAACATCAAAATGGCAATTCACATGTTAGACATTATTCTGCGCGATTTGGGGATGTTTAAGACGCGGGAAAATCCGCTCGATCGCTATTTTCGAGTGCTCAAAGATGAGTGTCAGCGTGAAATTAACTTGATTGATGATTTGCTAGATCTCGCCCAGTTAGATTCGCAGCAAACGTCTTTAACTCTGAGCGAAGTGTCTCTACAGTCTTGGCTTCCTAAAGCTGTGGAGCCATTTTTAGCTCGTGCCCACAATCAGCAGCAAGGGTTAGAAATAGAGATTGCTGCCAGCCTGCCAACCGTGAAAACTGACCTATCTTATTTGGAGCGAACGTTAGCAGAGTTGCTCAATAATGCTTGCAAATATACGCCCGTAGGTGAGCAGATCTCAATTTCTGCATCTGTGGATGATCAAAGTGAATCGGAGGCTGTTGTGGTTCGCGTTTGCAATTCGGGGGTTGAGATTCCGATCAGTGAGCACGATCGGATTTTTGACAAGTTTTATCGCATTCCCAATAGTGACCCGTGGAAGCATGGCGGAACCGGGTTGGGATTGGCGCTGGTGAAAAAGCTAGTTGAGCGATTAGAAGGCGCGATTCACGTCGAAAGCTGTCCGGGAAAAACCACGTTTGTAGTGCAATTACCGATCGCGTAGGAACACGGCACGATGGGACACGGCATGCCATGTCCCTATATTGCGATCAACGGCACCCCTAACCAACCCTGAAAATTGCGCTGCTGAATTGTAGACGGTTGCTCGATCGCCAAAACTTGATAATGATTGGGTTGAGGAGCCGCCAGCGTCACCGATCGCACTCGCAGCTCGTCTTGATGAAAAACGGCAACCTCGATCGTATCGCCCGGTTGATAGTCTTTTAGTCGACCGTTGATCTGATCTGCGCCGATTCGCCAGCCGTCGATCGCTAACAATTCATCTCCAGCAACCATTCCTGCTCGCTGCGCTGGAGAACTAAACTCCACAGATTTGATCATCTCGCGCCCGTGTTCTGTTTTGATAGTTACGCCGAGATGAGGCGGACGATCGTCATTTTCGCCATTTGACTGCAAGCGCAACCCAAACCCAGCCAAATACTCATCAAACGGAAGTTCTTCGGTTCCACCCTCGATATAGCGATTAAAGAAATCGGTCAGATCAAACCCCGCAACTAACTCGATCGTGGCTTTAAGTTGTTCAGGCGTAAAGCCAATTTCATCTTTTCCAAATTGCTTCCACATCTGGCGCATCACGTCGTCAAACGATCGCTCATTGCCATGCTTGATCCGAATTCCTAAATCAAGCAACAGAGTCACCATTTCCCCTTTCAAGTAATAGGAAATCTGAGAATTGGCACTATTGGCATCGGGTCGATAAAGCTTAATCCAGGCATCAAAGCTAGATTCGCTCAACGGTTGCACGAGTCGCCCCGGAGTCATTAGATAGCGCGTAATTTCTTGACTTAAGGATTTTAGATAAGTCTTCGCATCGTAGATTCCCGCTCGATAAGGAAGAATCAGATCATAAAAGCTCGTCGTTCCTTCACTAAACCAGAGAGATGGTGTGTAATTTTCTCGCTCATAATCAAATACTTCTAACCCTTTGGGACGAATTCGCTTCACGTTCCACAGGTGAAAAAATTCGTGGGCGACGAGTTGCATAAAGCGATCGTATTTATCCTTCGCCCGAAATCCCATCCGCGAATAAATCAGCGAACAACTATCTTTATGCTCTAACCCACCAAAGCCGCTAGAGGTGAGATGCAGTAAGAAGAGATAGCGATCGTAGGGCAATCCCCCAAACAACTCAGCTTCGACTTGAATAATCTTTTGGGTATCGTGAATGATGCGATCGGGGTCAACATTTCCCTGTCCCCAAATCGCTAATTCATGGGGCTTTCCCATCGCCTCAAATGGGTAGATTTGGTGATGCCCAATCTCAAAGGGACTGTCTACTAATGTGTCGAAATCTTTTGCTTCAAAAGTGTTGAGGTGTCCCGGCACTGCTGGAAGTGGCGTGACGATGTGCCAGTCCGATCGCGGCAAAACAATCTCGACTTGAATCGATTGTTTCTCAAAACCTGGCACATAGAGAAAGAGCGCTGCCCCATTAAAATAGCCGTGAGTTTCGTCTAGATGATTAGTTCGCACGGTTAATTCATTGGCAAAGATGCGATAGTGCACCACGATTTCACTTGTGCCTTGAGTGTCAATCTGCCAGTGATTTTTTTGCACCTTACGCCACGAAAGTGCCGCTTCTCCACGAGCCGCAAAATCTTGCAAATGTCTAGAATATTCCCGCACTAGGTACGAGCCGGGAGTCCAGACGGACATTCTCAACTCTAACGTTGGCTGCTCCCAGCCTCGCACATAGAGCGTGATCTCAAACAGATGCGACTCTGGCTGAGACATCGACACCTGATAAGAAAGGCTGAAGGGGCGAGGCTTAGGTAAATTCACTTCCGACCAATCAAGCTCATTAACTGCTTTAAGTTTATTAGATGAATGACCTGCTGACTGGGATTTATCTTGATCCATCCTTTGCTATCTAGCTTCTCCAAAATCTTCGTGGTGTCCTCAACACTAATATCCGCCACATCCGAAAAATCTTTAGGCGGGATGTTAAAAATATCAGTGCTGTTTCTCGACTCTTGACCGTAATTTTCAGCCAAAGACACCAACGTATTCACAAGTTTGATCGCAGGCGGCTGATTGCGGAGTTGAAACCGAATATTTGTTTGGCGAAGTCTTTTGACCATAAGTTGCAGCATTCGATGGTGCAACTGAGGATCTTTGAATAGGGTTTGAATGAATCGTTGAGCCGAGATGCTCATCAGACGAACGTTTGAGAGGGCGATCACATCGGTCGATCGGGGCGATTCATCTAAAATTGCCATTTCGCCAAAGAAGTCACCCCGACCCAAAATCGCCAGAGTCGAGACATTTTCACCCGTTCCTGAGTGACGACGTACTTTTACCCAGCCAGAAACCACGAAATAAACGGCATTACCCCAAGCGTCTTCCATTAAGACGGCTCTGTCACTGGGGTATTCATGCTCGGTGGCGACAGACAACAGCCAGTCAAGCGTTTCTGGGTTTGCCGCCGCGAGTAAGGGAAAAAGCTCACTGAAAACTTCGGTCTGCATGAAAAGATCTTCAGGATAGAACGGTGTTGAGAAATTAAAAAACGCCTTAGGGCTCCCTCTCTACAATCGTGATTGCTCAGATTGGAGGATCTGGGCGATCGCAGCCCTCATTCTAGGCAACAGCGACTCTATATAGGATGCCCAACCAATGACGATAGATTGCTGGTGTGCCAAACTTTCTAAATCCATCGCATCAGGGGCATAGCTGATCGGATTTCCATCTAAGTCACAGCAGACCAATCCTGCGGTCTTCGCTAACGCCAATGGCCCGACAGTATCCCAAATCTTCACTCGCCCATTCAGATAAAGATACATTCCAGCGTGACCGAGAATCACATTCATCACCTTCAACCCAAAGCTTCCTTGAGAAAAGCCAAATTTGATCTCTGGGACTTTATCCGCGATCGCATCTCCAAAATGGTGCCGATCCTTAACGCCAATGACCACGGTTTGAGCGCCCGAAGATTTGGGTTCACCGATCGAGATCGGCTCAGGAGCCATGTCTCCGATCGCTTGCCATAAGCCCAGATCCTTGCCCCCAAAATAGCTCATGTCGGATTCTGGTGCATAGATCCAACCTGCGATCGGATATTCATTTTCCAGCAGTCCGACCATGACCGCATAGTCTTTCTGCCTGTGAATGAAATCATCCGTGCCATCGAGCGGATCGATACACCATAGCCGCGAATAACGTTCTTGAAAGCGCTGTCTCGATGCTGCATTCTCTTCAGTGATCACGCCGTCTTGAGGAAACAGAGCAGAAAATTCAGCCGTGAGTTGGCGATCGAGCATCTGATCGACATTCGTGACAAAATCACCCGGCCCCTTTTGAAAGACTTGCAGCCCTTCTGTTGCCATTTGTTTTGCTTGCTGTCCACACGATCGTAGCAGCGATCGAATCTTAATATCTAAGTCTTTGTCCAAGGGCTTCATGGCAGATCAGTGACGGCAGCAGTGCTATTTTGGCACAAAAAAACGGGCTAACCTCATGGTTAACCCGTCAGCTTGGGAACGCGCAGAGAGACTAGTTTTGCAGAACTACTTGAACGTTCGCGTTTTGAAGACCAGGACGACTGACTTGAGACAAGGTTTTGTTAACTGCGTACTTCTGGTTGATGGAGTTGATCAACTCGGTCTGGTTGTGCTTCTTAGCAACACCCCAGAGGTCAGCAATCAAGTCGAAAGAACCATCAGCATTGCGAGACCAGCCCAAATCATATTCGCCGTCGAGAATGGCAACGATGTCAGAGCGAACGCGCTGACCGTTATAGCCACGAACGTCAGCTTCGGTCTTGACGTTGATGCCCAGGTCACGCAGAGAGGACTTGAGGATTTCAGCGTCGGTAATCTTGGTGCGCAGAGTGCTAAAGTGAGACATTGGGTTTCCTCCGTGGAAATTTGAAAACAACAACAACGTTTAGTTAGCTATTCGCTCTTAGCGCTCAGAGATGACTGATGGCTAATTGCTCTTTTGAAACCACTAGCAGAGATTTGCTGCTAGTCTTTCCTCCTGTGGGAGCAGGAGAAAGCTTCTAGAACTCAAGTCGCTGATATTCGGCGACTGAGGACGCAGCAGGTCGCGCTCGCTGCCTAGCCCAATCCCGTAGGGCTGTTACCTGCTCGGTCATGGTCTTGGATAGCGGCATGGTGGCTCGACTTGCCGCAATGATATCCAACTGGGTAAACTCTCTGTCTTGCGCGAATGCTTCATACATCGCGGCGACTAATGCTTGCTCGATCTCGGCACCAGAGAAGCCGTCGCAGACATTGGCTAGCTGATCTAAGTCAAATCGCTCGATTTCTCGACGACGCTTAGATAAGTGAATTCTGAAAATGTCTTTCCGCTCTTCGGCGTTGGGCAGATCGACAAAGAAGAGTTCGTCGAAACGTCCTTTTCTGAGAAACTCTCCGGGAAGACGCTCTACACGGTTGGCGGTTGCCATCACAAACACAGGAGAGGTTTTTTCCTGCATCCAAGTGAGGAACGATCCGAAGATCCGGCTTGAGGTGCCACCGTCTGAGTCAGCCGACCCAGTGCTGCCCGCAAAGGCTTTGTCCATCTCGTCGATGAAGAGAATGGCTGGAGAAATTGATTCGGCAGTTTTTAGAGCGTTGCGGAGATTGGCTTCCGATCGACCCACCATTGAGCCGTCATAAACCCGTCCCATATCTAGGCGCAGCAGGGGTAAACCCCAAAGTCTAGACGTGGTTTTGGCAATCAGTGACTTACCACAACCCGGCACACCTAGAATCAGCATTCCTTTAGGTTGAGGCAGACCATATTCTCTAGCCCGCTCGGTAAATGCGTCAGAGCGTTGCTTTAACCAGCGCTTTAGCTCTTCAAGCCCACCGACAGACTCGATCGTCTCGTCTTCTTCGATATACTCCAGGATGCCGTTTCGACGAATCAGTTGCTTCTTCTCAGAGAGAACAATATCAACTTCTTCCTCTGTGAGGCGACCTGCTGTGACTTGAGCTTTACGATAAACCTTTTCCGCTTCGTCTCGCGTCAGCCCTAAGGCAGCCTTTAAAAGTTTTTCGCGAGTCTCGGTTGTGATGCGACGGGTTTTATTTTGATCTAACTGCTGCGTGAGAACTTGATTTAGCTCTCCCATGCTGGGCATTGCAAAATCAATGACCGCGACTTCTTTCTCAAGCTCGATCGGCACTGTTTGCACCGGAGACATCAGCAAAATAGTTTTCTGAGTGCCTTTGAAACTAGCAACCGCATCTCGCAGCCACCGATTTACGGCAGGTGAGTCAATGAACGGGTGCAGGTCTTTGAAGACGAAGATGCCTGGCTCTTTCTGCCTCATCACCCACTCGATCGCAGCTTCCGGGGAAACCGTATTGTGTTGAGTGACGTTGCGGGGCTGACCATACTCAACGATTCCGTGAGTGACCGTCCAGAGAAAGACTCGACGGAGAGGCTTGGCTTGGGCGATCGTCGCGATTGTCTGTTCAGCCCGTTCCTCTTCTGAGGTCACCAGGTAGATTAGAGGATATTGAGCTTGTATGAGAATGTTTAGCTCTTCTTGCATAACCACCGAACCCATAAGAAACGGCTCAGACCGATCGAATAAGATTTTCTCAAACTTTAGTTAAGCGCACTACAGAGCAGTGAATATAACGAGAGCAGTGAGAACCTTTAAATTAAAAACATTAGCAGGGGACGAGTTCGCCCTCTCCTTGATTACCCGCAGCAGAACCGACTTTCTGAGGCTTACCAACTGGAAGCTCGTCATCGACAGTTACACCAGATTGCTTGCCTAAAGCAACAATTTCACCATCCTTAAGAGTGACGGGAGACGTACACTCAGGACAGTTGTAAATCCGGTGAGCTTGCCCGTGAACTCCTTCTAGTTGCTCAACCATTTCAGGGTGAGTCAAGTAGAAAATAAGGGCTTTTTCTGCTAGGGCTGACATTGCCTCGGCAGCGACAGCCGCTCTAATTTTTAGCTGACGGTGCAGTTCTGGCGGAAGATACAACGTGACTTTTTGCTTGTCTTGCATAGGACTCTCGGTCGTTTTACCCGGGTATATCAGTAAAGATATGGGTTATATCTGAAGCTGTCAAGATGCTAAGCCAGCATGACAGCATTATTGTTACATTCGTTTACAAATGAGTATTAATCTCTCGCCTTTAATTCGCAAATCCCATATCGTACAGTTCTCGCTAGGACTGGTTTTGACGGTTTTTCTGATGAGCTGTGGCTCAAATGACTCGACCTCAAGCACAACTTGGAAAATTTATAAAAATGAGCGGTTTGGGTTTGAGTTTCCTTATCCCGATCGCTGGGTGATGTCGATTCCACCAGAAAACCGAGATGGAATTGCGTTTGGTGATCCCCAAAATCCAGACGTAGAGATTCGCGGCTGGGCAGCTTATGAGCGATCGTTTATGCGCGATCGTAAAAAGCAGCCGTCCATCCCGGCTCCTCTCAATTTCAAAACACTACAGGGTGTGCCGGGAAACCTGGATGCAAAGATTGGCGCAGAATCAAGTTCGTTAACGCTGACTCTGGTGCACGAAGGAACCCGCTATTATTGGCGCGGCAGTACCCCAAACCAAAAATTTGCTGATTACTTCCGATTTTTTAACTACATTGCCAGCCATTATCGAGTCTCTGCAAAATAGAACGATCACGAGAGGGCCCAGCAGTGCGATGCTCCTACAAATCGGTTGCGTAAATCAAATTGGGATAAGATTTTGGAGCAATCAGTTCAGAGAGTCGATCGCTTTGTTAGCAGCCCTCCTCTATGGTCAAGAAGACCTCCGTTTAGAAACCGTTCCTGACCCAACTCCGGCTGACGGGGAGGTTGTCATCGAAGTTGGAGCCGCCACCACCTGTGGCACCGATTTAAAGGTTTGGCGACGAGGCGGACATGCCAAGATGCTGAAGCCGCCGACTCTGTTTGGGCACGAAGCCGCCGGGCAAATTGTGGCACTTGGAGCAGGCGTGATTGGTTGGAACGTCGGTGATCGTGTCGTTGCCAATAATTCTGCCCCGTGCATGACCTGTTTTTTTTGTCAGCGTCAAGAATTTTCTCTCTGCACTAATCTGACCTTTAATAACGGCACTTTCGCAAAGTATCTCAAGGTTCCTGCGCTGATCGTGCAACACAATCTCCTCTCAGTCCCGGCGGGTTTATCAGATGCGATGGCAGCGATGACTGAGCCATTAGCCTGTGTGCTGCACGGTGTAGCACGATCAAATGTCAAACCGGGCGATCGGGTCGTGCTGTTAGGGGATGGTGCGATCGGGCTAATGTTTGTGGCCGCTTTGGCAAAACAATCTGCCGAGGTGTTTTTGTTTGGCGGCAGTGATTCTCGGTTGGATATTGGCAAAAAATTTGGCGCGGCTAAAACATTTAACTATCGGCAAGTGCCCGATTTGCCGAACTTAGTTCGTGACTTAACCGATGGCTGGGGCGCAGATATCGCGATCGAGGCGACGGGCGTTCCATCTGCTTGGGAAACGGCGATCGCCTGTGTCCGCCCAGGTGCCACCGTCAATTTGTTTGGCGGCTGCCCGCGTGACACAACAATTACCGTCAACACCGAACAACTCCACTACAATGAACTGACTCTAAAAGGGGTGTTCCACAATACGCCTGAGTTTGTTAGGGCTGCGCTTGCCCTCATTGCGAGTCACACTGTTCCGTTTGAGTTGCTGATCAGCGATCACCAACCTTTAAAGAACTTAGAGCAGGTGTTTCAAGATATGAAGCAGCGCAAAGTCGTAAAAGTGGCGATCGTGCCCTAGATTATCAAGGCTGAATTGCTAGCGATCGAGAAGACTATCTGTTTGTAGCGGTGGAGTGTGAGATGAACGGAATTCGATTTGGCTCACTGTTAGGACTTGGAGGATTTGGACTTCTGCTTCTGCTAATTTTAGGAGCCAACCCAGCCAGGGCACTACCTGGACAAACCACCAAAGAAGTGGCGGCATGGATGCAGGCGAACTCAACCTTGCGCCCTAGTCGAGGTGAGAAGTTTTTGGTCACGAAAAGTAATACGGCTGCTCAACGATTCACCTTTGAAGCCTCACTGCTGTCCCCAAGTCGGATCAAACAGTCTCCCAACGCGGGGATCATCCGCAGCGAACGCCTGACATTATTTGATATGCGAAACGGTGTCACCCAAGAACGCCTTAAAGAATCCCTAAGAGCAATTTATGGCTTAGAGGTTGCTCAAGACTTCGATCGCGCCCAAATTATCTACACTTATCCCAGTCAAGTCACCATTCAGCAGGCGATCGCCCAAAACAATCCTCTGTTGGCATCGCTGCAAGGAGAACTCCGTCGAGGTAGCCGATACGCCTACTGGTTAGAAATTGCCCAAACACCCGAAGGTCTAGCTTACGCAGGGCGACTAACCCTACTTCTCAGAGACGATGTAGACCCTTTAGAAGCAGAAATCAGAAATCGATAGACCTGAAGTATCGATTAGTCAGGGTCGAATTTTCTAACTAAGGGTTAACTCGGATGCCAATTGCCATTAACGCCTGTAACCTGACACCTTCACCTTTGAGGTGCCGCCTGTGACTGGAGAGCGATCGCTGTGAAGTTGCGCCAATTAATTCCTTTTTTCGATACGACGGCTCAAGATTGGGCCGCAGAAGCTCGCATTTTGCGGTGGCTGACCTTTCTCTGGCTCTTCGTCGGACTCGTGGTGATGTTTTCAGCCTCTTACCCCGTCGGAGATGCCGACTTTGGCGACGGGCTATATTACATCAAGCGGCAAGCTTTGGCTGTTTTGATTGGCATGGTGGGGTTTAACCTTCTCGTTCATGCACCCCTGCGCTATGTTTTAGGGATCGCTGATTGGTTTCTGCTGATCTTCTTGGGTGTGATTTTGATCACTCTGCTGCCAGGAGTTGGCACCTCGATCGGAGGCGGTGCGCGATGGATTGCGATCGGTCCCTTTCTTCTGCAACCCTCAGAGCTAATCAAACCCTTTCTGGTTTTGCAGTCGGCGCGCATCTTTGGGCAGTGGGAGCGGCTTTCTTGGACAACCCGTATCACCTGGGTGAGCATCTTTTGCGTCATGCTGGTCAGCATTTTGCTTCAGCCAAACCTCAGCACCGCTGCCCTGTGTGGGATTACGCTCTGGCTGATTGCCCTAGCTGCGGGGTTGCCCTACATCTATCTGTGGTGTACTGCCGGGGGTGGGTTGCTGCTGGCAACATTGAGCATCAGCCTGCGAGAATATCAGCGCAAGCGGATCATGTCCTTCATCAATCCGTGGGCTGACCCGTCACAAGATGGCTATCAGTTAATTCAAAGTTTATTGGCGATCGGGTCAGGCGGAACCTTTGGCACAGGGTTCGGACTCTCGCAGCAAAAGATGGGCTATTTACCCATCCAATACACTGACTTTATTTTTGCCATTTTTGCCGAAGAATTTGGCTTGGTTGGCAGCATCTTGCTGCTGATGTTGCTGCTAATTTATGGCACGCTGGCGTTCCTAGTTGCCCGCAAAGCTCGAACCACCGTGCAGCGACTAGTGGCGATCGGCATCATGATTTTAATGGTGGGTCAATCGCTATTGAATATTGGCGTGGCGACTGGGGCGCTTCCCACTACAGGATTACCTCTGCCGTTTTTTAGCTATGGCGGCAGTTCGATGATTTCTAGCTTGATCTCGGCGGCACTTTTGATTCGAGTGGCACGAGAAAGCAGCGAAGCAGAAGTAGTTTCGTTGCCTGAGCGACGTTTAGCCAAACCTGTCTCGACCTCTCAGCCGACTCCCAACTCTGTGAATCGGCGATCGCGACGCAAGCCTTCTTCAGAACCGCAGCCTAAAGCCTCTTCTGAGCCGAAACGATTGAGACCTCGCAACGCGCCTTAAATGGGGTGGGCAGAAGATCGGTAGAATATGAGAGCGCTTGAAATAGCGTAACAATCAAGTCGATGCCCTCAGTCTAAATTCAGAGTGGTCAAGCAAGCCCTGCTCCCCAATTCCTTATGCTAGAAGCCCTTCAAACTCATCTGTATGAGCTAGAGCAGTTTGCCAATCATCTAGTCTCAAACCAGCTCACCCATTTATCTCTGACTAGCGTCGGCGTGATTTTTGCTGCCGGGTTGCTCACGAGTCTGACACCCTGCACGTTATCGATGTTGCCGATCACGATCGGATACATTGGCGGCTATGAAACTAAGAGCCGAATGCAAGCGGCTGCACAATCCATCTGGTTTTCATTAGGGCTGGCAACGACGCTCGCAGGGTTGGGAATTTTTGCAACCGTAGTCGGTCAAGTCTATGGGCAGATTGGAATTGGGCTGCCGATCGTGGTCAGTTTCGTCGCCATCATCATGGGCTTAAATCTCTTAGAAGCCTTGCCCTTAAAGTTGCCTGCGTGGGGCGGCACAGATTGGATTTCGCAAGATTTGCCTGCTGGGGTTCGCTCTTATCTGATCGGGCTAACCTTTGGATTGGTTGCGTCTCCGTGTAGCACTCCCGTTTTAGCGACTTTACTAACGTGGATTTCGACCACTAAAGATCCATTGGTGGGAGGAACTTTGCTGCTGTGCTATACCGCCGGATATGTGGCTCCTCTAGTGTTAGCTGGAACGTTCACCGCTTCAATTAAAAAACTGTTAGAACTGCGGCGCTGGTCGGGTTGGATTAATCCCGTTAGCGGTAGTTTGCTCGTGGGATTCGGTGTATTTTCTTTGCTCTCCAGAATTAACTTTTTTAATTAAACATGACGACAGATCGTGCGTTTTTGACGAAACTATCCGGTTTGGGATCGGCTCCCAAACGCTATTTTAAAAAAGAACTATTGCCGCTGTTGGCAGACTTGCGATTGGCGATCGTGTTGCTGTTAGCGATCGCCGTGTTTAGCATCACGGGCACCGTCATCGAGCAAGGGCAACCGTTAGCGTTTTATCAGGCAAACTACCCCGAACATCCCGCCCTGTTTGGGTTTCTCACCTGGAAGGTTTTGCTGACGGCTGGATTTGATCATGTCTATCGCACCTGGTGGTATTTGGCGCTGCTGATTTTATTTGGCTCTAGTCTAACCGCGTGTACATTTGTGCGACAGTTGCCTGCGCTGCGATGGTTTACGCGCAACACTAGCAAGTTTTACACGCAGCCGCGACAATTTCAGAAATTTGCATTGAGCGCTGAGTTTGATTCTGCCTCACTAGAGAAAGCCGTTTCTCTATTAGAAAAACGCCGATATCGGGTGTTTCGCAGTGGTGATACGATCTACGCTCGTAAAGGCATTATTGGACGGATTGGCCCGATCGTCGTTCACGTCAGCATGATGCTAATTTTGATCGGTGGCATGGTGGGTGCAATGACTGGTTTCATTGCTCAAGAAGTCGCTCCGAGTGGGTCAACTTTTCTGATTAACAATATTGTCGATGCCGGCCCGTGGGCAGAACCCCAATTCCCGAAAGATTGGGCAGTCAAAGTCAATCGCTTTTGGATTGATTATTTGCCAACGGGCGAAATTGACCAGTTTTATTCTGACTTATCAGTCTTAGATAACGACGGTAAAGAGGTCGATCGTAAGACCATTCACGTCAACGAACCTCTTAAACACAAGGGCGTGACGCTCTATCAGGCAGATTGGTCGATCGCGGCGGTGCAAGTCAAACTCAACAAAAGCCCAGTCTTGCAGTTTCCGATGGCAAAACTAGATGCAGTCGGCAGTCGAGTTTGGGGCACCTGGGTTCCGCTCAAGCCTGATTTGAGTGATGGGGTATCTCTGATTGCGAGAGACTTACAAGGACTGCTGCTCATCTATGACACCGATGGCAAGCTGATTTCGACCGTTCGTAAAGGAATGTCGGTGCAAGTTAAAGGCGTAACGTTGGCGATCGCTGACATCATCGGCAGCACTGGGCTACAAATCAAAGCTGATCCGGGGATTCCGATCGTTTATCTAGGCTTTGGCTTGCTGATGATCAGCACCATGATGAGCTATGTGTCTCACTCCCAAATTTGGGCATTGCAAAAGGACGGTAAGTTCTACATTGGCGGCAACACAAACCGTGCTCAAGTTACTTTTGAACGCGAGTTTTTAGAACTGTTAGATCAGATTGGGGAGCGAGAGAATGTCTTAGACACAAGCACTCAGTTAGCTGAAGTTTAGGCAGATTGTTGGATTGTTTAGACTACTGGCACGATCGATTATTCCTATTTTTCATAATTCTTTCATTCTTTGCCACTTTATGATAGATTTCAAAAAGTGAAAGAATTATGAAAAATAACTATGAAGCATAAATTCGGTCTTAATCAAGGCTCAATTTCCTTAAGACGCTTGCAGGCTGGTCTGTTTACTCTTTTGTTGGGGGCGTGGTTAAGTGGGTGCGCCCAGACTACTCCGTCTCAGACTCAGCAAAATCAAGCCCCTGCTGCCTCTGCTCAAAACGATAAAAAGGTCATTCTCACCACATTTACGGTGCTGGCAGATATGGCGCAAAACGTGGCAGGTGACAAGGCGATCGTCGAATCCATCACTAAACCGGGGGCTGAAATTCACGGCTATGAAATCACGCCTAGTGACCTAGAACGAGGGCAAAGGGCTGATCTAATTTTAGAAAACGGCTTGAACCTGGAACGCTGGGCAACCCGGTTCTACAACAGTCTGCCCAACGTTTCTCATGTCACCTTGAGTGAAGGATTCCAACCCGTCAACATTGGCGAAGATGCTTATCAAGGCAAGCCCAATCCCCACGCTTGGATGTCGCCTAAAAATGCTTTGATCTACGTCGAAAATATTCGCAAAGCACTGGTAAACCTCGATCCGGCTAACGCGACAACCTATGACGCAAATGCCAAAACTTACAGTCAGCAGATTCGGTCGATCGACGAAAAACTGAACCAAGCTATCTCAACTATTCCTTCCGATAAACGCTACATCGTCAGTTGTGAAGGTGCATTCTCCTACATTGCTCGCGACTATGGCTTAAAGGAGGTTTATATTTGGGCAGTCAATGCCGAACAGCTAGCCACGCCGAAAAAGGTGGAAAAGGTAATCAATACGGTGAGGGCAAACCAGATTCCGGCTGTGTTTTGCGAAAGCACGGTCAGCAATGAGGCACAGCTTCAAGTGGCAAAAGAAACAGGTGCAAAATTTGCAGGCGTGTTCTATGTCGATTCTCTCTCTCCGACCGACGGTCCTGCAGCAACCTATCTCAAACTTTTGGAATACAACATCAACACCTTGATCAAGGGCTTGCAAAGTAAGTAGAGGAAACCTATGGAGCAGATTAGCATTGATATCGAAAATGTGACGGTCGCCTATCACGGTAAAGTGGCGTTGCATAGTGCCTCACTGCAACTCAAAGCCGGAACTATTTGCGGACTGGTGGGGATGAATGGCGCAGGAAAATCTACGCTGTTTAAAGCAGTGATGGGCTTTGTTAAACCTGCCAGCGGCAGAGTGCTGATTAATGGGCTACCGATTCGTCAGGTACAAAAACAAAATCTGGTGGCTTATGTGCCCCAATCGGAAGAAGTGGACTGGAATTTTCCGGTCAGCGTCCACGATGTCGTGATGATGGGACGCTACGGCTACATGAATTTGCTGCGAATTCCTCGATCGCCCGACAAGCGTGCCGTGCGAGACAGTTTAGAACGAGTCGAAATGTGGCAGATGCACGATCGCCAAATTGGTGAGCTATCCGGCGGCCAAAAGAAACGCACCTTTTTTGCCCGAGCATTGGCGCAACAAAGCACCGTTTTGCTGCTAGATGAGCCGTTTGCAGGAGTTGACATCAAAACCGAGAAGATGATGATTAACCTGCTGATGGAACTGCGACAGGCGGGTTATACAGTTTTAATTTCTACCCATGATCTTGCTTCTGTCACCACCTTCTGCGATCAGGTTGTGTTGATTAACCGCACGATTCTGGCTTATGGCAAGACTTCAGAGGTGTTTACAGAAGAAAATCTTTCCCGCACCTTTGGCGGTTCAGTTGGCGATTTCGGATTTGCCAAAAGTCGGTCAACTCAGCGTAGTCAGGAGGAGCAAGAATGGACTTGATTCAGTGGTTTGCCGCACCCTTGCAGCACGAGTTTATGGTCAAGGCAATTCTCGTCAGTGCTTTGGTGGGGTTAGTCTGCTCTGCCCTATCTTGCTACATGACCTTGAAGGGATGGGCGCTGATGGGCGATGCCGTCTCCCACGCGGTGCTGCCAGGAGTGGTGATTGCTTATGTGCTGAATATTCCCTTTGCGATCGGGGCGTTTGTGTTTGGTGTGGGTTCTGTAATCGCGATCGGGTTTATCAAATCCAAAACTCGCGTTAAAGAAGATACGGTGATTGGATTGGTGTTTACTGGCTTTTTTGCGTTGGGTATTGTGCTGATTTCCAAAATCACCAGCACAGTCGATTTGAGCCACATTTTGTTTGGCAATGTCTTAGGAATTTCGGATTCTGACATTATCCAAACGATCGTCATTAGTGTGATCACCCTAGTGACGCTGGCGATTTTACGCAAAGATTTAGTTTTATTTTGCTTTGACTCGACTCATGCCCAATCGATCGGGATCAATATTGTTTTTCTCTACTATGTTCTGCTGTCTTTGCTGTCGCTGACTGCGGTTGCTGGGCTGCAAACCGTTGGCATTATTTTAGTCGTTGCTATGTTGGTCACGCCGGGGGCAACCGCGTATTTGTTAAGCGATCGCTTTGACCACATGGTGCTGATTGCGATGGCTTCCGGCGTATTTTCTAGCGTCATGGGCACCTACATCAGCTACCACATTGATGGCTCAACAGGCGGATGTATTGTAGTGCTGCAAACGCTGCTGTTTGTGGTTGCGATGATTTTTGCACCTAAACATGGCTTATTGGTTAGAGCTAAAAATTCATAGGCAGTCAGTGAATAAGTCACAACTCAACGATCGCGTAGTAGATTCATGTCTTATCGAGTTGCTCTTCTCGTCTGCGCGATCGCCCTCCTGCCAATAGGTTATGCAGTACGATTTTCGCAGGGTGGGGCGGAATGGCTACACGACATCGGCGGCAGTCTCACCTACCAGATCTTTTGGATTTTGCTGGTGATGGGTTGCTATCCCAAAGCGTCTGTGATGCGGGTGGCGATCGCCGTTTTCCTCACATCCTGCGCGATCGAGTTTCTTCAGCTTTGGAAGCCACCATTTCTGCAAGCCATTCGCGCCACCCTACCCGGAAGATTGGTTTTGGGCAACACCTTTGGCTGGTCAGACTTCCCCCCTTATTTTGTGGGCAGCTTTTTAGGCTGGGCTGGGGTGAAAACGTTACGCCGATTGACACGCCGAACTTAAATTACGCTTCACCCTTTTTGTGGTTCACTTCAACGACTGTATGCACGTTCCCACGAGGTGTATAGTCGGCTCTGACATTGATTTCTAACGGATCGCAAGCGGCAACCAAATCATCCAAAATCTGGTTAGCAGACTCTTCGTGAGAGATGTAGCGATCGCGGTAGCTGTTGATATAGAGCTTAATGGCTTTTAGCTCAACTACCCGCTGATCGGGCACATAGGTGACATAGATCGTCCCAAAGTCAGGGTAGCCAGAAAACGGACATTTGCAGGTAAATTCTGGCAGCGTAATGGCGATCGTATAGCGCCGTCCGGGTCGCGGATTGGGGAAGGTAATCAGTCCACCTTCTTCGATGATGCGTTCGCCATATTTAACGCCTGGAGCCGACGAAGTTTCTTGCGTTTGAGGATGAGTCATAGAGGTGGATTGGCGATCGTGGATTCAGTCAGTATTGACCATTCTAAAACTGATTGATTGTAGCAATTCTGTTTGCGATCTTGTCGCGATCGAAGCACGAACACACAAGCGGTTTTTGAATTTCTGAGTCATCTTCCACCTGATCGAGAGAAATCTGTCGCGATCGGGTGATTTTTGCCAAATTTCTTGACTATTTTTGCTTCAATTGCCTAAATTACAGCTATTCTGTGGCATAGTTTTCCAGATTCTGCTGACTGTTTGACTGTGGTGATGCAAATTTATGACTTCTAACGTGAACCCTCAACCCTCTGCGCGGACTGCTAAAGCATCCGGGCAACCTGTCTCATCTGCAAGTGCTTATTCTCCGTCTGTGCCCATTTCTCTCTACCGCGAGGTGACCGCCGAGCTTCAGGCTTCAAGATCAACTGTAGAAGCACTCAAAGCGCAAAACCAGCAGTTAGCCAAGCAAAATAATTATCTGCGGCAAGAGGTTGAGAAGGCCGCCTTGACGACTCTACATCTTCGTCAAGTCGTGAGCAATTTGCCGCCCGTGAATATGGATTTGCCTCAAATCCCTCGTGTAGAGGTGATGCCCGACCTAGAGGCTAGATTTAGCGCTCCTCCAGCAGTAGCGCGTCCGCCTGCACCTCCTCTACCCAAGCAATACCTAGTAGAGTCAAACGAGTCGCCCTTGTTGTCAGATCATCTAGTCTTTGAGCAAGAAAGCCAGCCTCGTCGCAAAATTCAGGCTGACAAACGTCCGACTGAGTTAAACGGTTGGTTGTTAGGGCTAATTATTGTGACGATCGTCATCACAGCTTTTGGTACGGGCTTTTTAATTGTGCGCCCCCTCTTGCCGTCTGGGAATAAATAGGCAAGTCTGAAAGCACGTTACAAGCTGCCACAAATGTTGATAAAACGATAGCTAGACTCAATAGACGTGCAATAGTTCGTCAAAAAATCGAGTCGCGATCGTGGGAGACTCTAGGGTATATCTGCACAAGGCATGACTTCAACCTCAAAGGGTAGTCGTCGTTACAAACCGCTTCTGGCTAACGGTGATAGAAGAGTCATGCTGATAGATTGATAGATACAGACAAATTGAGAAGGAGTGTAAGCGCTTGAAGAAGGTTGAGGCTATCATCCGCCCGTTCAAACTTGATGAAGTCAAGATTGCATTAGTCAATGCTGGCATTGTGGGCATGACGGTTTCTGAAGTCCGGGGTTTTGGACGACAGAAGGGGCAAACTGAGCGCTATCGCGGCTCAGAATACACAGTTGAGTTTTTGCAGAAGCTCAAGGTCGAAATCGTAGTCGAAGATGAACAGGTTGATATGGTGGTTGAAAAAATCATTGTTGCTGCCCGCACTGGGGAAATTGGGGATGGCAAAATCTTTATTACTCCCGTTGACCAAGTAATTCGGATTCGGACTGGGGAAAAGAATTTGGAAGCCGTCTAACTTTCCAAAATTCCTTAGAAGTCACTCTTTGAAATTCACCTTTCCAGACTTGATTAGGCAACTCCAACATTGGGGTTGTCTCTTTTTTAGTGACAGCCATTTCAAAAACAATTGCGGCGAAGGAACTCATCGAACTGACGTTAATTTAATTCACAGTTCTAAATGGGTAGTCGATCGATGTCCTTATTCGCCCCAATCACCACGATCGCTGAACCCTTGCGAAGAATGGTGATCGGGTCAGGATTGATCACAAACTTGCCATCTTGACTAAACGCCAGCATATTTAGCCCATAGCGAGCGCGCAGTTTTATTTCGGCGATCGTGCGATTATCAAATTCTTCGGGCACGATCACCTCGACAATGCTGTTTTCGGGGTCGAGTTCAAAGCGTTCTAGAATGCCGGGTTTGGTCAGCGATCGCGCCAGGTTATAGCCCGCGTCGTGTTCGGGAAACACCACATGATCAGCCCCCACTTTTTTGAGCAGCTTTTCATGAATCTCTGAAGAGGCTTTGGCAATCACATGACGAACGCCGCCCTCTTTGACATTGAGTGTCGTAATAATGCTTTCTTGAACATAGTTTCCGATCGCCACAATCACAGTGTCTTGCTCAAGAATTCCGGCTTCTTTAAGGGCAGCGGGTTGGGTTGAGTCAAGCTGTCGCGAATGGGCAACGATGCGATCGCTTAAAGCCTGATCGACTCGCTCCATGTCAGAATCAACCCCTAAAACGTCATATCCCTGACCGTGCAGCGTCGAACAAACCGCGCGACCAAAGCGCCCCAAGCCAATCACCGCAAATTGCTTGTTTTTATGATCAGCCCGAAGCCCATGAAAGAATTTAAGTGCAGATAGATTCACAGTTCTATTAGTAAGGGATTTGAAATAAAGAGTGACCCTGTTATCCTTTAAAGTATCTAACGAGTTGAGCATGCAGCTTAACCCACCAGCAAATTTTCTTCGGGATAATTGACAAAACTGGGCTTTGGGTCGCCTAGAAGCGCACCGACTAGCAGCAAAATTCCCACACGACCGACATACATGGTTCCAATTAAGACAATCTGTCCGAGGGACGAGATGTTGGGCGTTCCGACTGCGGATAGACCAACCGTTGCAAAGGCAGACACCACTTCAAACAAGATATTAATAAAATCAAGCTCTGGATCGGTGAGAGTAATCAAGATTGTTCCGCCGATCACCGTCATAGCAGAACCTACCAAAACGCCTACCGCCTTTAAAATCAGAGGTACCGGAATCTGGCGGTGATAGCACAGCACTTCATCTTTGCCTTGCAAGACGGCTTTGGTGCTGCTAATCAAGACCCGGAACGTCGTTGTTTTGATGCCGCCACCCGTTCCCCCCGGATTTGCGCCAATAAACATTAGCGCGATCGTAATAAATAACCCTGCGTTGGTCATTTTGCTGATGTCGATCGTATTAAACCCTGCCGTTCGTGGCACCACCGACTGAAACCAGGCTGCCATGATTTGATCGCCCCAGCCCAAAGCACCCAGCGTTTGCACATTACGAGATTCGGTTGCGAGAAATGCGAGTGTGCCGATCGCTAATAAGACTAGTGTGGTGCTCAACGCAATCTTAAAGTTGAGTGTGAAAAAAGATCTTTTATCAGAGTTTGAGACGCGATCGCGCCCCCAAAAAAACATCTCCATGATCACTTGATAGCCAATTCCGCCAAAGATGATCAGCAGCGTAATTACGCCATTCATCAAGGGAGATTTAGCATACTGAATTAAATTATCGGAGAACAAGCTAAATCCAGCGTTATTAAAGGCATTAACGCTGTGAAAAATTGAGAGCCACAGCCCTTGGTTAAACCCAAATTGAGGCACAAAGATCAGCATTAACAAAAAGACCCCTGTGAGTTCAAAAATCAGGGTAGTGGCGATAATCGATCGGATCAACATCGCTAACCCCGATAACCCTGGGATGTCTAAAGACTGTTGAATGGCAACTTTATCTCTGAGTCCCAACCGCCTGCCGAGCAGCAGCAGCAGCACTGTCGTTGCTGTCATATAGCCGAGTCCGCCAACTTGCACCAGCAGCACGATTAAGAACTGCCCCCAAAATGAGTAGAATTTGCCGACATCGACGACCGACAGCCCGGTCACACAAACTGCTGAGGTCGAGGTAAACAAAGCAACCACTGGGTTGCTCCAAGCGCCACTGGCGAGAGAGAACGGCATCATCAATAGCAGCGTTCCCGTGGTAATGACGGCGAGAAATCCGAGGCAAATGGTGCGGGAGACAGTCATGAAGGAGTTTGGGATGTGGAGGCAAATTTAGTGTACCTTGCGAACCTCCTTCAGAGACTCATCAAATCGTCGTCGATAAGGTAGGCTGTTTTCTAGCCTTTTAATGAGTTTCTGGCATGACTTCGACCCTCTATCAACAAATTCAGCAGTTTTATGATGCCTCTTCTAGTCTGTGGGAGCAGGTTTGGGGAGAACACATGCACCACGGTTATTATGGGACAGACGGTCGAGACCCCAAAGAACGCAGACAAGCACAGATTGACCTCATTGAAGAACTGTTGCGCTGGGCAAACGTCACCCAGGCTGACAATATTCTGGATGTTGGTTGTGGCATTGGCGGTAGTTCGCTTTATTTAGCCGAGAAATTTGGTGCTAAAGCAACGGGGATTACGTTGAGTCCTGTTCAAGCTAATCGAGCGATCGAGCGGGCCCAATCCGCCAGACTCAACGCTCACTTTCAAGTTGCGAATGCGTTAGAAATGCCCTTCGCTGATGATTCTTTTGATTTGGTGTGGTCGTTAGAAAGTGGCGAACACATGCCCGACAAGGCGAAGTTTTTGCAAGAGTGTCACCGAGTTCTCAAACCAGGTGGCACCTTTATTTTTGCAACGTGGTGTCATCGAGAGATCGATCGCCAACCGCTCACCGCCGACGAGCAAAAGCACTTAGAAGACATTTATCGAGTTTATTGCCTGCCTTATGTGATTTCGCTGCCAGAGTATGAGCAGATTGCTCGTAAAGTGGGTTTCAAAGATCTGCGATCGGCAGATTGGTCAACCGCCGTTGCACCTTTTTGGAACGTCGTCATTGACTCAGCCTTTACGCCAGCCGCCTTTTTTGGACTGTTGACATCGGGCTGGACGACTATTCAGGCAGCCCTGTCGTTGGGACTCATGAGTCGAGGCTACGATCGCGGGCTAATTAAATTTGGGTTAGTCTGTGCTACAAAGTAACCTGAAAGCCGCAGCGAAATGAACAGACTCCTGTTGTTGATCAATCGACTTGCGCGTCGCGATCGTCGATCTCAAAAACCAAATATCTATCTCAAAATCGTTGACGTTTTACTCGCTCTTGTTGGCGTTTTAGTCAGCATCGCGTTGATTAGTTCGATTCTGATTGTGCTACTGATAGTGATTTTTCGCTTCGATCTTTCAACTCCAACTGATGCCACTTGGCTTTATCAACATCAAGAGTCTGAGACTAAAGTGACTGGAGATCAGCAGATTGGAGGCGGATATCTTTTTGTGTTTGACGGTCAAGATGTGTGGTTAAGATTTCGAGTCAAAGAAGACTCAGTGCCAACTAAACCACGGCTTTTTGAGGTGTGCAAACCAAACCAGTTTGCAAAAATTAGACAATGGTTTCTAGAAAACGTTCGCGAACGTTCTGGTTTTTTATCGTCTTTAAACCCGTGGACAAGACTATCTGAAGTCGATTTACAAAGCTTGAATGACTTGAATAATTTGCGCTGCTTTGAGCTAGGAAAGATAGACAATAAGTTCGGACAAATTCCTTCAAATGCAGGCTGGTGGATGCTCTACAATTCAAAGACAAGGCTGCTTTATCTAAGATATACAGAATATGACTAAAGGCTGATAATTTAGCGATCGCTCACTATATAAATCTATTCATAAATTCAAACATTATTATGAGCCGAACTTCTCCAAAATCGTCCGTTTCTTTTGTCTCAAACCCAGTTCAAAGATACGCTCCTGGGCTTTATGCTTTCTGGAAATTCTCTCGCCCCCATACGATCATCGGCACTTCTTGCAGCGTTTTGGGCATGTATTTTATCGCTGCCGCTAATCAGCCCTTTGTCTTTGAGCCTTTCTCCTGGTTTCTGCCTCTGCTGGCGTGTCTCTGTGGGAATGTTTACATCGTCGGACTTAATCAGCTAGAAGATGTTGAGATCGATCGCATCAACAAGCCGCATTTACCACTGGCTTCTGGAGAATTTTCTCGCACTCAAGGAGTCGCGATCGTCACCATTACAGGCATTTTGGCGATCCTCCTTGCCGCCTTACAAGGGCAGTATCTATTAGGAATGGTGGGGTTGAGTTTGGCGATCGGCACGGCCTATTCACTGCCGCCGATTCGTCTCAAGCGGTTTCCCTTTTGGGCATCGCTGTGCATTTTTAGCGTTCGGGGCGCGATCGTCAATCTTGGATTATTTTTGCACTTTAATCATGGATTTCCGATTCCGCCCAAAGTGTGGGCACTGACGCTATTTGTATTGGTGTTTACGTTCGCGATCGCAATCTTTAAAGATATTCCTGACATGGAGGGCGATCGTCAATATAATATCAGCACTTTTACATTAAGAGTCGGTCAGAAAGCCGTGTTCGATCTCTCTCGGTGGGTCTTGACCGCGTGCTATTTAGGAATGGTGGCGGCTGCATTTTGGTTGCCGTCAGTGAATGCACCTTTTCTGATCGTGAGTCATCTTTTGTTGGTCAGTGCCCTATGGTTACGGAGTCAAAAAGTTGACCTACACGAGCCGCGAGAAGTGGCAAAGTTTTATCAATTTATTTGGAAAATGTTCTTTCTGGAATATTTGATTTTTGCGATCGCCTGTCTTTTGCACTGAGTCGAACTTAGCGGAAAATTCAACGATAGTAGAGTTATCTCTCGTCTCTCAGCGCTATGGTCATCCTAGTAGGCAAAGTTTATCTAGTCGGGTCAGGGCCTGGAACCGTTGATTATCTAACTGTCAAAGGTTATCGGCTTTTAACTCAGGCAGAAGTGCTCGTTTATGATGCCTTAGTCGATATCGATTTATTAACACTCGCCCCCGATCACTGCTTAAAGCTCAACGTGGGCAAACGGGGCGGCAAGCCTAGCATGAAGCAAGACCAAATCGATCGCCTCCTGGTCAACCAGTGTCAGCAAGGCAAACAAGTTATTCGGCTCAAAAGTGGAGATCCGTTTATTTTTGGGCGATCGACCTCCGAGATTCAAGCGCTCAACGCCGCAGGATGTTTATTTGAGGTAGTTCCGGGCATCTCCTCAGCGCTGGCGGCTCCTCTGCTGGCGGGCATTCCGCTCACGGATCTTGTCCTGAGTCGCTGCTTCACGGTTCTTAGCGCTCACGAACCCGATCGCTTAGACTGGCAGACTTTAGCCCAAATCGACACGCTGGTGATTTTGATGGGCGGACAGCACCTGCCCGTGATCGTTCAGCAATTGCAGAAACAAGGACGATCGCCGCAAACTCCGATCGCGGTCATTCGGTGGGCAGGGCACCCTCAGCAGCAGATTTGGGTGAGCACATTGGCACAAATTCTGTCACACACCACAAACCATTCGCTGTCGCCCTGTGTGATCGTGATTGGCGAGGTTGTGGGGTTACATTCATTTTTGTCGCCCACTTCTAACCCAACTCACGATCGCTAACATTGCCCATCTCCCGCGACCGTTTAACAGAGAGATGCGATCGGTTCCGGTCTATTCTAGTCTTTTACCCGTTATTCGCTGTGCTTACCCTTCCTCTCTCTCTCAAAACGATTCTCGTCACCCGATCGGCTGGGCAGTCTAGCCAGTTCACCAAACTACTTCAACAGCAAGGCGCAAATGTAGTTGAAATGCCTACTCTAGAGATTACGCCGCCGTCTGATTGGCAAGAGCTAGACAACGCGATCGCGCGGCTCAACGAGTTTGATTGGCTAATTCTCACGTCTGGCAACGCCGTTGAATATTTCTTTGAGCGTTTAGCTTCACGGTTGCAAGATGTCAGAGGGCTATCTGCGATTAAAATTGCGGTAGTGGGTGAGAAAACAGCATTTATTCTCAAGCAGCGAGGGTTACAAGCAGATTTTATTCCACCCGCATTTGTGGCTGACTCAATGGTGGCGAATTTTCCGGAGCCTGTGAGTGGCAAAAAACTGCTGTTTCCCAGAGTGGAGACGGGGGGGCGAGAAGTGCTGATGAAAGAGTTTAGCGATCAAGGTGCAGAAGTGACTGAAGTTGCCGCTTATCAGTCAGGGTGTCCGGTGACGATCGACCCCGCAGCCTTAGCCGCTCTACAAAATCGTCAGGTCGATGTGATCACGTTTGCCAGTTCTAAAACAGTCAAATATTTTTGTCAACTCGTCGAAACCTCGCTGGGTGAAGCTTGGCAGACTTATCTAGAAAACGTTGGCATTGCCTCGATCGGACCTCAAACCTCAAAAACTTGCCAATCTCTACTTGGACGGGTTGACGTAGAAGCCGAGGAATATACCCTAGAAGGATTGACTCAAGCTGTGGTGAAATTTGCGAGTAGAGAGGTTGTCTAGCGATCGAACCGTACGTCTTTATAAATCTGAAGGCATTTAGTACTTTTGTACTAAACTATGGTATTCTGTTGGCACCCCAACCTGGTGCGGAGAGAATTTATGAGCGTCGAGCAAACCACACAACTCATTCAGCTAATTCTCAACTCAGTGCTGATGATTGTCGCCTGTGCTTTTATTTTGGCAGGCTTATTGCTGCGTCGCAGCGCCTTAGAATACCGCTTGCAAACCACCAGTTTGGAATATTGCCAAGTTTTGCATTTAGCCTATGAGTCTCAGGGCGATCGGCTCTTGCTGCTCAAAAAGCAACTTCGTCACCTTCAGCAGCAAGTCAAACTAGCGCAAAAGGGCACGATCTCGATTCACTACGCCTTTTTGGTGTTTGTTGCCAGCACGTTCACGTTATCGCTCAGGACGGTAGTTGATGCCACTTGGCTGATCACCACCGCTCTGGCGCTGTTTGTGGTCGGCATTGGCATTTTGCTGCTGAGTGTGACGCTGCTGTTGCTCGATTTACACAAGTCCGATCGTCCTTTTTGGCAAGAACTTAAAGGCATGATTGAATTGCGCCACGATCGGGCAGGGCAACGCTCGATACAGATTGCTCGATCGCGCAATCCTAAATTTACCAAAGATTTTCACACCCATTTAATTCGTGAACGTGACAGATCTGCATAAGCCTACGTTGGCGCAATCACCGTTGCCTTTTGACCCGATTCGTCTACGACAATCCATCCTGTTTTGGGGTCTAGATTCTCAGCACTAGTGTTGACCTTGAAGTAGACTTTTTCGCCTGTATTGGTTTCAACGGCAAAATCTGCGTTTTGAGCGTAAACCACTTTAAACCCCCGATCTTGTAAGCAAAACTTTGCCCAACTTTTAAGCGACTGACGATTGGGATCAAAGGGAATTGGCGGACGATCGAAGAGTGTTTGCATTACATTAACTAGCTGCATAGATTCAGTTTTGTAGAAACGTTAAAGCGCTTGACACCGAGGACAAAAATAGAGCCGCCGACCTGCATAGATTTCTTTGACGATCGCCGTACCGCACAAAAAACAAGGTTTCCCTTCACGACCAAAGACATAATGCCGATAGTCACTGCGTTTATATTTTTGCTCTTTAAGTTGGGCAACAATTTGCAAATCGTTGGTGATGCCTTTTGTCAGATAAGACTGGTGCGTCACCGATAAAACCGCTTGCGCCAAAGCATGAATCTGTCCAGTATCGCAGTCTAGGGGACGTAAAGACGGATGCACTTTTGCAACAAATAAGATTTCGCTGCGAAGATAGTTGCCCAATCCGCCTAAGAAATGCTGATCTAACAATAATGAGGTGAGTTGACGACGGTGAAAGCGTTTGTCAAGAAAGCGATCGACAATTTGCTCAACGGTAACAGCTTGATCCAACACATCCAACTCAACTCGACTGAGAAACGGATGGGTCGCCAACTCATGCTCATCTAACACCTGAATGTCAGATGCACTGTAGAGCAACGCCGATTTTTTTGAGTTGTGAATCGCTAATCTCAACTGTCGATTCGTAGTCGGATAAGACTGCAAGTTTCGCACATACCAGCGACCATAAAGCTGATTGTGACTATAAATATAAAGCGGAATCGTAAAGCAAATCACCATCGCTTTTCCGCGTGTTTTGACGGCGGTGACTTTCTCCCCAGTTAAAATGTCCTCAAACGATTTGAGCCGATCGAAGGCAAAGAAAATCTCGGTCACGGGTCGATCGACCAATGCCTTTGCTATCTCGTCAGCCGCTTGTCTAATTTCTGGGCCTTCAGGCATTGCGACGACCTAAAAAAGAAGTGTTGTAATAGAAGTATGTTAGAACTTCACTGCCACACAACCTATTCTGATGGCACTCTCACCCCGACTGAGCTAGTCAACGCCGCGATCGCTCGAAAAGTTCAGGCGTTAGCGATCACTGACCATGACACGATGGGCGGTTGGGATGAAGCGTTTGCCGCCGCGATCGACCAACTCGAAATTGTCCCTGGACTGGAACTCAGCACTGTTTGCAACGATCGATCGCTCCACATTTTGGGCTTTTACCCCGATCGTGATCTACTGTCCGCGCCATTGAATGAACGGCTAGAAGGACGCAAACGGCGATCGCAGAAGATTGTCGAAAAATTAGCCGATCTAGGCTACCCCGTTGAGTTGCCAGAAATGGGAGAAAGTATGGCTCCGGGTCGTCCTCATATTGCGACGGCAATGGTGCGGGCGGGCTATGTCGAATCATCGCGCGAGGCGTTCGATCGCTTTCTCGGTGACGATAAACCTGCCTATGTGCATTATGAAAAATTCGACAGCGAGGACGGCATAGAACTGCTGCGAGCGTGCAAGGCAGTTCCCGTGTGGGCACATCCTTGTCTGTTTCGGGGTGGCTATGTTGAAGAGATTTTGCCTCAACTCGTCGAGGCTGGGTTGATGGGCATTGAGGTCTTTCACCCTAGTCACACACTCAGACAGGTGGCGCGGCTCGAAGCCCTGTGTGAAGAGTATCAATTACTGATGACAGGCGGCAGTGACTATCACGGCCCCAATCTTGAAACCAAACGCGCTGATTACTCGTCTCTCAACAGTTTGCATCTTTCGCTAGACTTGCTGGAGCCGATTAAACAAGCTGCCAGTCAACAGAGAAGCCTAAAAGCCTGATGACGACTGAGTTTTGTCTTTATGAAAACTTTATGGATGCGATCGAGTTTCCTCCGGAAAGCTCACTGTTTTGTGAGGATAGAGGAATGGTAGATGCACCCTGATGATTCACCCCTGGCTTAGGTTGGGGGTTTTTTGTAGACAAGCTAAATACCCAACGTTGAGCTAGTTATCTGGGCAGTCTGTCATGTGCTTCTGGCTCAATGTCTGGGACTTGGGCTAAGGCTGCTTCATAGTTTGCCCGACTTCCCCGCTTGGCTCGCTCTTCTAGATAATCTACACCCATCAGCGCAGCCATTTTTTCTGCAATGGCGATCGCAACCCACTGATCAACCGAAATTCCTTGTCGCTGCGAAACTACTTGTAAGTCTTTATAAAGCGAATCTGACAATTGCACTTGCAGGCTACTCATAGCAAAGCTCCAATGCGGTGTAGAAAGAAAGCAGGTTCGGGAGCTTGTAACCCAAACCGCTTCACGTCGACAAAATCACGAAGGTTGTAGGTGATGATGTAATTACATTCTGCCTTAACTGCTAGTTCGAGAACCCTATCATCTTTAGGATCGGGAAGGTAAGGTCGCCACAAGAAGAAGATTTGATGGTGTTTAGCCACAGCGCAGTGAAAACCGAGCAGGTCGTTTGCTACCGTTTGATTAATCTGAAGTCTCTACAATCGATACAGTACCTCTTCGTATTCCAAAACTAATGGGACAGAGAGGTGTATGTCAAAAAGTCCCGTGTCTACAAGCGTAAGTAATCTGAAGGCACTTCCGCGTTTAGAGCGTAACCCAGAAACGATGACGTTCGTATCAATAACAATTTGCGGATTAGACATTAAGCCATAATAGGGGCGTTTAGCTTTTCGTTCTCTCAACAAAGCTTATACACGGCATCTATGTCTAATCTTTCGCTCTATCAGCTTGACCCATTAAATCGATTCAGCGATCGTGCCGCCAACTATGCCAACTATCGCCCCAGCTACCCGACTGAAGCGATCGATCAACTGCTTTTAGAATTGGGTGAACCGTCTCAATTAATTGCAGCCGATATCAGTGCGGGAACAGGCATTTCGTCTCGGTTGTTGGCAGATCGGGGGGTGAATGTGTGGGCGATCGAACCCAACGCCGCGATGAGTGCTGCCGCAGAAACGCATCCCAAAGTCAAATATCAACAGGCATCAGCAGAACAAACTGGCTTACCCGATCAGTCAGTAGACTTGGTGACGTGTTTTCAGTCGTTTCACTGGTTTGAGCCAGACTCGACACTCGCTGAGTTTCATCGGATTCTTAAGTCATCAGGACGGCTAGCGCTGGTGTGGAACAACCGAGACTTAAACGATTTGTTGACTCAAGAGGTGGGGGAAATTATGCGGAAAGCGTCCGATAAGCATCCTGCTCTCGATCGTCCAGAGGTTTTTCCTGAAAATCCCAATTTTATCAACGTGCAGGAATTCCGTTTTTTGTCTCAACAAGCCCTTGATCAAACAGGATTGATTGGCAACGCCAAGAGCCGATCGTATATTCCGCAAGCAGGAGCGGCTTATGAACAACTGCTCGTCGATCTCAATGATTTGTATGAGCGCTGGGTAGACGATCGTGGCTTTGTCTATTTGAAGTATCAAACCAAAGTTTTTTTAGCGAGTCCGCAAACTGTTTAATGAATAACGTCAGTTCGGGTTAATCATTGCCTGCCTAGCGATTGAACCTGGTCTCCTGTGCAGCCTGCGATAGTTTGATCGTCCAATGCCGAGCGTCTCGCCCCCTAAATCCCCCATGCTGGGGGACTTGGAATGGGCACAATTTCTTGAACGCGGTCGATCTTTCTGCTTCAAAGTCCCCCAAGTTTGGGGGATTTAGGGGGCGAAGGGAACTGAAACGGAGCAGTAACTTATCCCGAACTCAGGTTGAATACTAAAAACCGTTAGCAAGAAATTCTTACCAACGGCTCAATAAATGGGAGAAGGCTTGATTTGATCAGCCACCCGCGATCGCCGGAATAATGCTAACTTCATCGCCATCGTTAAGTGAAGTATTCACGCCATCTAAAAAGCGAATGTCTTCACTATTAACATAGAAATTAACGAATCGCCGTAGTTGTCCTTGTTCGTCACAAAGACGGGCTTTAATGCCGGGGCAACTTAGTTCGAGAGACTCTAGCAACTCTGCAACGCTAGTGCCACTGCAATCAACGGTTGCTTGATCATTGGTGAGTTTCTGCAATGGGGTGGGAATGAGAACTTTAACAGCCATGATGAAGGAAAAATGGTGAGTGATTAATGATTAGTGATGAACGATGAGCGGTCTTGAATACAGCCCTCATCATTGATCATTTTTAGACGAGAACTTGCTGCCACTCTAGACGATCGAGGGTTTTTGACCGCTCTAGGGCCCGCTCAAAGCTGTCGAGTTTTGGCTCGATCGTAAACGGTTCGCCGACGTAGCCTTGTACGGCTTCTTGAGTCTTGAGACCGTTACCTGTGATGTAGACAACTGTGACTTCTTCGGGATCAATCTTCCCGGCTTCGACCAGCTTTTTGAGAACGGCGATCGTCGTTCCGCCTGCGGTTTCAGTGAAGATGCCTTCGGTTTCGGCTAAGAGCTTAATGCCCTCAATGATTTCGGCATCGTTGACTGAGGTGATGGTGCCATTAGTCTTGCGGGCAATGTCGATCGCATATACGCCATCTGCGGGGTTGCCGATCGCGATCGATTTGGCGATCGTGTTGGGCTTCACGGGTGAGATAAAGTCACGTCCTTCTTCAAAGGCTTTGGCGATCGGAGAACAGCCTTCGGCTTGAGCACCGCTAAACCGCACAGGCTTCGCATCGACTAACCCAACTTCTACAAATTCTTGGAAGCCTTTATAAATCTTGGTGAATAGAGAACCCGACGCTAACGGCGCAACAATGTGATCGGGCAACTGCCATCCTAGTTGTTCCGCCACCTCGTAGCCCAGCGTCTTAGAGCCTTCTGAATAGTAGGGACGAAGGTTAATATTCACAAAGCCCCAGCCGTGGGTGTTGGCGACCTCAGAGCAAAGCCGATTCACCTGATCGTAATTGCCGTGAACAGACATCACCGTCGGATTGTAAATCAGAGTGCCCATCACTTTGCCTGCTTCGAGGTCAGAAGGAATGAACACACAGCAGTCTAGACCCGCATGAGCCGCGATCGCGGCTGTCGAGTTTGCCAAATTTCCAGTGCTGGCACAAGAAACAGTGGTAAAGCCTAGCTCTTGGGCGCGAGTCAATGCAACGGATACGACCCGATCCTTAAAGCTCAAAGTCGGCATATTCACCGCGTCGTTCTTGATGTAAAGCTTTTTGAGACCCAAGCGACGGGCTAAACGGTTAGATTGCACCAGAGGAGTCATGCCCGTGCCGACATCGATCGGGGTGTTAGTGGCAACTGGCAAAAACGGACGATAGCGCCAAATCGAGTTAGGGCCTGCCTGAATCGTTTCGCGGGTGACAGTGCGGCGCAAGAACTCATAGTCGTATTTCACTTCTAATGGGCCGAAGCAAAACTCACATACGTGACTCGCTTTCAGTTCATACTCTGCGCCACACTCTTTACACTTCAACGCTTCAAAGGCAGCAGTGGTAGAGTGAGTTTTGGGTTGAGTCGCCTGAGTCATATCTTGAAATCCTCTCGGTGCAAGCGTTCTAAAGGTTTAACGGCTGACGTTGCCTGATAGTAACATGGGCAAAAAATCGAGTCAAACAATCCCGACAGAAAAAGTCGGGATTAAATTCCACCGCTCACTGGCGGAATGAAGACCACTTCGTCTCCTGGCTGAAGAACAGTGTCAGGCTCGACAAATTGCAGGTTCACGCCAAATCGAGTCAGATCGCGCCATTGAGTCAGTTCAGGATGCTTGGCGATCAGCCGATCGCGCACGTCAGCCACAGTTGCCCCAGCCGGGAGTTCTAGCATTAACTCTGGAGTCCCGCAGGCTTCTTGATAAACCGCAAACAGTTTGACCACGATCGTGATGGAATCAGGCATGATTAAAAGCGTTCAACGATGAGCTATTTGCTCTCAGCTTACTTGCTGATCGTTTGGGGAGTAAAATCAGAATAAGACCGCTTCACTGCCGATCGTGGAGCTTTGCCCTCGACCGCCCATCCAGTTACTGATGTCTTTTAATGACTTACTGCCTAAACCCTGAGTGTAAGCGCCCGCAGAATGTTGATGGGACGGAGTTTTGCCAAAGCTGCGGAGTAAAACTGGTGCCGACACTGCGAGGGCGCTATCGTGTTTTAAAGCCTTTGGGTCAAGGCGGGTTTGGCAAAACGTTTCTCGCTGTCGATGAAGATCGGCTGAAAACCTATTGTGTGATTAAGCAGTTTTCCCCTCAGTTGAAAGGCACTAAAGGGTTAGAAAAGGCAGTAAGACTGTTTGAACAAGAAGCGATGCGCCTTCATGAACTGGGTGAGCATCCTCACATTCCGACGCTGCTTGCCTATTTTGAGCATGATCAGCGACTTTATTTAGTGCAGCAATTTATCGAAGGCCCAACGCTGGCACAAGAACTGCATCGGCAAGGAGCTTTTAGTGAACAAAAGATTCGAGAAGTGCTGGTGCGACTGCTGCCGATTTTGAAATTTGTGCACGATCATCATGTCATTCATCGCGATATCACACCTTCAAATATTATTCGTCGCAAACTCGATGGCAGACTCGTATTGATTGATTTTGGGGTTGCCAAGCTCTTAACCGAAAGCCCCTCAACTCAACCCGGAACCAAAATCGGCACCGAAGGCTATGCGCCGATCGAGCAATTGCGAAACGGTCAAGCCTACCCCGCTAGTGACTTTTATAGCCTGGGCGCAACCTGTGTCTATCTGCTGACTCAAATCAGACCTGAAGATCTCTACGATCCGCTGGCAGGGCATTGGCTGTGGCGAGAAAAGCTGGCGCAGCGAGGAGCGGCGGTTAGCGATCGCATCGGGCAAATGCTCGACAAAATGCTAAAAGATCTGGTCAACGATCGCTATCAAACCGCAGACGAAGCCATGCGTGATCTGCGAGCTGCCTTATCGACTCCTGCGTTTGCCTCTCCTCAAGGGTCGTCTCGGTCTGCTAGCGCGCCGGGCGTGACTCAACCGCCCACTTCTGGCTCACCGAGAGATTCAGGAGCCAGACCTTCTGGAGAAACACCTTCGGGTTCACCTCAGCCCCCAATTTCTCAACCCTCGTTTCCGAGAGGCAAAGTTCAGCCATCTTCTAAAAGTCGGCAGGTTCGGAAATGTTTGCATACGTTAAGCGGGCACTCATCTTGGGTAGTTGCGATCGCCCTCAGTTCAGATGCCAGAACGTTGATTAGCGGTGGCTTAGACGATCGCATCATGCTGTGGGATTTAACCACTGGCGAACGGCTTGGCATTCTCACAGGGCACAGCAAACCGATCAACTGTTTGGCAACCAGCCCCGATGGCAAGACGTTGATTAGTTGCAGTGATGACGACACAATTAAAATTTGGCAGCTTCCGAATGGAGCCATGCTGCGATCGCTAGCGGGTCACAGTCGCGATGTCAACTCGGTTGCCGTTAGCCCCGATGGACAGTTTTTTGCCAGTGGCAGCGAAGACCGCACCGTCTGCGTATGGCGCACCAAAACTGGAGAACTCCTACAAAGTTTTACTGACCTAGCGGGAATGGTGCGATCGGTCGCAATCAGCCCCAACAGCCAGATTCTTGCCAGTGGTGGACTTGATAATCAGATTAAGTTATGGAACCTCCACACGGGTCATCTCGTGCGAACTCTGAGCGGACACATTAATTCAGTGATGTCGATCGCCATCAGTCCCGATGGGCAAATTTTGGCCAGCAGCAGCAAAGACAAAACGATCAAGCTGTGGAACCCCAACACTGGCGAAGTGATTCGCACATTGTTGGGTCACACCGAGATTGTTAACTCGATCGCCATTAGCCCCGACGGTAGAACGCTGATTAGTGGCAGTAATGACAAAACAGTGAAGCTCTGGGTTCTCAACACGGGTGAATTAATCGGCACACTCACCGAGCATACTAACTCTGTAAACGTGGTTGCTGTCAGCGCTGACGGGCGACGGTTTGCAAGTGGTAGTTCTGATAACACTGTGAAAGTTTGGCAACTGGTTTAACCTGGTTCAAAGTGGTCTGGAGGTGATGTGGCTCCTTTGCCTGAGCAAGCCTTGGCGATCGCGCTACTGCAAGGTGAGCAATCGTCTCAATTACTGACGCAATGAATAACGCTCTTAGTAGAAAGGGCAAGCTCAAGTAAAGCCTCTAGATCCTTCATGAGAAACCAGTTTAGATGATGCTTATCTAGATATCGGTCTGCTAGCTCAGAAAGAACTTGTTCACGTAGTTGAAGATCTTTTGGAAGTTTATTACCTTTCAAGTAATGCTTTCTGGCATCAGATCGGCTCAATTCCATTATGTTATGCAACTCACTGAGCCAGATCTTTTGCATGTCTTCATGCAATTTCGTATGTTGAAAAACTAGGAAGTTTTTAATAGCAGGGTTCTGAATCTTATTGACAAACCGTAGTAGAAAAATATCATCAATCTGTAAATTGATAGAGATTGTATTGTCAGTTCTAATCTGCCATTGCATTTGTTGTTCTCTGGCTTAGGTTAACCCTACTGAGTTTGAGCAGCCACCACATCCAGCGTTTTCCCCTGCTGAAACACCTCGATCGTATAGCCCGATTCTTGGAGCGCTTGAGAAAACGGCAGCTCATCCACAATCACTCCACGATCGCCCGTCACCGCCGCACTTTCTGGCACATCTCGCTGCAAAATTGCCCAATGAAACAACATATCCGCTGAGCGGCTCTTAGTATGTAGTGATCTATTTAAGCACTAACTAACGAAGACACTCGTGCCCGAAAGCCTTCTTTTCCTAAAGCCGTCACCGTTGCGTGTTCGTCTTGCACCCGAAACTTTTGCCCAAACCGCACAAAATAACGACGATCGTGAGCACTGACGATCGCTACCACTGAAATCCTAGCGCTATGGTCTTCGCCTCGCTGCTCTTGCAGGATTTGCCGCAGTCGATATTGTTCTTGACTGTCGTTTGCTTTACTCGGTTCGAGTTCGACCATCACCATGCGGACGGTTTCGATCGGTTCTGCATCGTCAAGGATGAACTGCACCTGATCATCGCGGCGATCGACTTTGCCCCACACCATCAGTCGGGCATCGGGAACGATCAGATGTCCAATTCGCTCGAAAGATTTGGGGAAGACGACGGCTTCTGAGTGCCCGGTCAGGTCTTCGATCGTGATGATTGCCATCCGATCGCCCTTCTTGGTGGTGACGGCTTTGACGTTGGTGAGCATGACGATCGCGCTGATGCTGTCGCCTTCTTGACGATCTCCCAAATCGCTCAAGCTAATCGGCGCAAGAATCTTTGCTGACTCTTGCAACTGTTTAAGTGGATGATCAGAGATATAAAAGCCGAGAACTTCTTTTTCTAAACGCAGTTTTTCTTGCTGCGGAAAGTCGGGCACTTTTGGCGCTTTGGGTGCCGTCTCAAAGCTGGATTGCTGACTCGCACCGCCGCCCATCAAGTCGAACAAATTGCCCTGACCGCTGACCCGATCTTTAGCGCGAGATTGTGCCCAATCCATCACCAGTTCTAAGTCTTGGATAAGTTGATTGCGATTTGAATCAACGTTGTCAAAGGCTCCACAGTAGATTAGAGATTCTAAGGCTCGACGATTAATGGCGCGGGAGTCTACGCGATCGCACAAGTCTGCCAGCGATTTGAACTCGCCTTTTTCTTCTCTAGAGACAAGGAGGGCTTCAACTGCACTTTGTCCCACATTTCTGACGGCGTTTAAGCCAAACAAAATGTTTTCTCCAGTCGGCGTAAAGTCTACGCCAGAGCGATTGATATCAGGCGACTGCACCTGAATATTCATGCTGACGCAAGAGGCAATATATTTCTGAACTTTATCTTGATCGCCACTGTTAGCGGTAATCAATGCCGCCATATATTCGACGGGATAGTTTGCTTTTAGATAAGCGGTTTGATAAGTGACGTATCCATAAGCTGTTGAGTGAGATTTGTTAAAGCAATATTCAGCAAATTGCACCATTTGCTCAAACAGCGCATCTGCAACGTTGGGTTTAACGTTGTTCTTCCCGGCACCTTCGACGAACATTTCGCGGTGCTTTTCCATTTCAGATTTTTTCTTTTTGCCCATCGCCCGACGCAGCAGATCCGCTTGACCGAGCGAATAGCCTGCCATATCTTGAGCAATCTTCATGATTTGCTCTTGATAGACCATGATGCCGTAGGTTTCGTTGAGAATCGGTTTGAGAATGTCGTGCGCGTAGTCGATCGCTTCTCGCCCGTGTTTACGATTGATAAATTTAGGAATCAGCCCCGCATCCAATGGGCCTGGACGATAAAGGGCAAGCACTGACGAAATATCTTCGATTCCTGACGGTTTGAGATCACGGACAATTTGCCGCATCCCTGATGACTCAAGCTGGAAGACACCTTCTAACTCGCCTCGTGCTAGAAGCTTGTAGACTGCGGGATCTTCAAGCGATAGGTTATCAAGGTCGATCGTCACGTGACGAGTTTGCTCAACTAGCTCCACCGTTTTTTGGATCATCGTCAGGTTTTTGAGTCCCAAAAAGTCCATTTTTAGCAGACCCAGAGTTTCGATGTCCTCCATGTAATATTGGGTAAAGACTGCCCCATCCGCGTTGCGTTGAAGTGGCACGATCTCGTCGAGCGGATCGGAGGAAATCACAATTCCGGCAGCGTGAATGCCCACACTTTTGTTGGTGCCTTCAATCCCGATCGCGGTGTCTAGCCAGTGCCGCACTTTGGGATCTTTGTCATATTTCTCTTTGAATTCTGGCGCAGGCGTTTTGTCAGAAATCATTACCTCCAGTTTGACGGGTTTGCCTCGAATCACCGGAATCAGTTTCGCCATGCGATCGGCATCGCCATAAGGCACATCTAATACTCGCGCTGTGTCTTTGAGAACCGCTTTAGAAGTCATGCGGTTGTAAGTGATGATCTGCGCGACTCGTTCAGTGCCATATTTTTGAGTGACATATTGGATCACTTCATCGCGGCGATCGATGCAAAAATCGGTATCAATATCTGGCATCGATTTCCGTTCGGGGTTGAGAAATCGCTCAAACAGCAAGCCGTGATGCACCGGATCGATATTGGTGATTCCGAGGGCATAAGCAACCAGCGATCCGGCTGCCGATCCACGTCCCGGCCCGACGGGAATGCCATGATCTCTAGCGTATTTGATGTAGTCCCACACGACTAGAAAGTAAGTCGCAAACCCCATCTGCTGCATCATTTCGAGTTCGTAGACTAGGCGATCTTGATAGACTTGGCTGACCTCGACGCGAGACTGGCATTTTAGCCGCTTAAAAAGTCCTTCCCAGGTGATTTGCTCTAGATAGGCATTATGCGTCTGACCCGTCGGAACGGGATAATTGGGAATGCGCGGCTCATCCAAGATTTTGTATTCTTCGATTTTGTTGGCAACCTCGACGGTGGTGACGATCGCTTCTTCGATCACATCATCGGGCAAGTGGTCGCGAAACAACATCCGCATCTCGTCGGCTGATTTGAGATATTCGGTGCCGCTATATCTCAGTCGTTTGTCTTCTGAGATCAGCTTGCCCGTTTGAATGCACAGCAACGCATCGTGCGCCTCTACGTCATAGCAAGAAATGTAGTGAGAATCGTTGGTGGCAATGATTTTAATGTCTAGCTCACGGGCAATCTTGACGACCTCAACGTTGACGATTCGATCTTCGGGTGAGCCGTGATCTTGAATTTCTAAATAATAATCATCGCCAAATAGGTCTTGATACCACCGAGCGACGCGACGAGCGATGTCAGGCTTGCCTTGCAGAATCGCCTGCGGCACTTCACCACCGAGACAGGCACTTGTGACGATCAAGCCTTCGTGGTATTGCTCTAATAAATCTTTGCTGATGCACGGGCGTGAGAAAATTCCTTTTCCCTGGACTCCTTTGAGATGGGAAATCGTGGTGATCTTGACTAGGTTTTTATAGCCTTGAGTATTTTTTGCGAGAACGACCTGATGGTAGCGAGGTCGGCGTTCTTGCTTAGTGATGTCGCCGTTGATCACATACATTTCATTGCCAATGATCGGCGTAATCTTGCCTTTGCAGACCTTGATTAGCTCGATCGCGCCGTACATCACCCCGTGATCGGTGAGGGCGATCGCGGGCATTCCCAGTTCCATTGCTCGATCGACCAGTTTGGGTAACTGACTGGCACCATCTAGCAAGCTATAGTCGCTGTGAATATGTAGACCAACAAAAGACATAACTGCTCAAACCACACAACGGAGTGAGACTAGAGTAACCGATCGTAGACGCTAGATCTAATATTTTTTTTGGCCGACCACTCCACATATAGAGTCAGCAAGGTGTAAAGGCACAAATCTCAGATTTGACCTTAGCCTCGCGCCTTTTATTGCACAGGTTTAGTACCAATGTATCAAACCTATCAGAAAAAGGGTTATTTTGTACTAGACTTTTATAAAAAGTAGGCGGTCATTCTCGATCGGGCACATTCACCCAGGTTCCTGTCTCATTCGATTCGTGAGCTAAATCCATCAGGAGTTGTGAATAAACGCCTTCTTTGAGCGAGGGCGGCAGAGACTCGCGGCGATCGATGCCCAACACAAACTGATCGACCACTCGAATGAAGGGCGCAATTCTGCCGTCAGCATAGACTTGAGGAAACGCGAGGCGCTTAGGAATCTCTAACTCCGCCAACGGCTGCCCATTTTGACTGCCCAACAGCCTGAAGCCGTGAACATAGTCTTTTTGATGGTCACTGCCGAGAATGAGTGTGCCGCGATCGCCATAGACTTCGACCCAGTGCCCGCGTCCCTGATAAGTGGCAGCACTTAAGCAAATCTGGCAGGGCGTTCCGTCGGCTAATTCGAGCATGATTAAACAAGTGTCATCAGCATCCACGAGCTTCAACTGTCCAGAATTGGGATCGGGTCGCTCTGGAATCGAAACTTGCAGACGCGCACACAGACGTTTTGTCGAGCCAAATAACCAGGCGATATAGTCAAAAGCGTGAGATCCGATCGCGCCCAGTGCACCGCCGCCCTGATCTTTTTGGGCATACCAATTCCAGGGGCGCGAAGCATCAGCGCGACTCGACACCAGCCAGTCAACTTTAATCAAGCGTTTTTGTCCGACATAGCCTTCTGAAATTAATTCCGCTAATCGCTGCCATGCTGGGACAAAGCGAAACTCAAAGTTCATCGTCGCGATCGCGTTTCTCTGCGCCGCTAATTCTTGCAATTGCCGCGCTTGTGACACCGATAACGCAGTCGGTTTTTCTAACAGCAAATGTTTTCCGGCTTCGAGTACTGTCTTTGCCATCTCATAGTGCAAAAACGGCGGCGTTGAAATACTAACCGCTTGAACGTCTGGCAGCGAGACAATCTCTTCTAACGTTTGGCAGGCATGAGGAATATTGTGAGCTTGAGCGATCGCTCGTGCTTTCTCTAAATCACGATGATAGACCGCCACAATCTGGGTGCGCGGATGTTGTTGAAACCCCGGCATGTGAACTTTTTGACCGAAGCCTGTGCCGACGATCGCGACTCCGATCGGAGATTGACTAGAAAAAACCATACTTATCTAGACTCTAAATCGGCAACGATACTATGAGTATCCCACCCTTAATCCGTCCTCGTGCCACCTTTGTGTAAGATCACCATAAACAGCTACGATTGTAAAGCAAGCTTGCTTCAGAATTGCCATTAAAGCCAGAGGGTTTTCTCATGTCGCAAAGTCTCGCCCATGAAGTTGATCTGTCGCCCGACCTGCAAGACCTGGTGATTGAGGACAACACCCCTTTGGATAATTTAATTACCGAAAAACAACAGCGTCTCTTAACAGAACCGCTTTACAGCAATTCTGCGGTGCTTGATTGTCCCTCTCTGCTGGCAGCAAACGTCGGAGTATTTTATGCAGTACGTCAGCCTCCGATCGTGCCTGATGTGTTTCTGAGCCTCAACGTCGAAATTCCTGAAAACTGGCATGAGAAAAAAAATCGCACGTATCTCGTGTGGGAGTTTGGTAAACCGCCCGATGTCGCGATCGAGATTGTCTCTAACAAAGAAGGTAATGAGTTGGGCAGTAAGCTTAGAGACTATCCTCAGATCGGCGTGGCTTACTATGTGGTGTTTGATCCCCTCCAACAGTTGGGAGACACCCTCCTGAGAGTCTTTGAGCGGCGAGGAAACCGCTATCAAGCGATGACAGAAACCTGGCTAGAACAGGTGGGCATCGGCTTAACTATCTGGGATGGTGTATTTGAAGGTAAGCACGATCGCTGGTTACGCTGGTGTACCCGCGATGGCATTGTACCGACTGGAGCAGAGCAAGCCAAACAAGAGCAGCAACGAGCGGAGCAGGAGCGACAACGAGCGGAACGAGCTGAAGCCAGAGCCGAGCGACTTGAAGAGCAACTGAGAGCAATGGGAATCGATCCTGATGCTTGACCAGCAGCCTGTCTTAATCCTCATCCTTCCATAAGGCAGTTTGGGTTTCCACCCTTAATCTCGCCTTTTGGCTTGCGAAACCCTCTCAGAGATGACACGATAAACGTCATACAAGCGAACAAGTGTTCTGAGCAAAACTTATGGCTCGTACTCCTACGCTCAAGTTCGATCGTGGCACTCTGATTTTGCATCCCCCACCTAAAGGGAGGGCATGGATGGACTATGCAATTTGGGACGATCGCATCGAACGATTCCGCATTCCCGCTCACCAATATCGCAATTTGGTTCTGGCACTCCGCGCTGAAGGCACCGAGCTTGATGACAAAGCTAAAGCTTTTGCAGAAGTTGAAATGGTGCCTAGTTTAGAGATGGAACCCTATCCACACCAGCAAGAAGCCCTCGACGCATGGAGACATGCCGGGCGGATGGGAGTTGTCGTTCTCCCGACTGCTGCTGGAAAAACCTATCTAGCGCAATTGGCGATGCAAATTACGCAGCGCAGTACGTTGGTGATGGTGCCTACATTAGACTTGATGCACCAGTGGTATGCACACTTAACGGCGGCGTTTCCCGATGTCGAAGTCGGGTTACTGGGAGGCGGATCACGCGATCGCACTCCCATTCTCGTGTCAACCTACGATAGCGCTGCGATTAATGCTGAAACACTCGGCAATCAATACGCGTTGTTAGTGTTCGATGAATGCCATCATTTACCGAGTGGCTTCAACCGAGTGATTGCAGAATTTGCGATCGCGCCCTATCGATTAGGATTAACGGCAACACCCGAACGCACAGACGGCAAACACGAAGATCTAAACACTTTAATCGGTGCAGAAGTCTATCGCAAAACCGCAGAAGAATTATCCGGTTCAGCACTGGCAAAACACAAAGCGACTCAAATCAAAGTTAAGCTTTCCAAACAAGAGCGAGACCGCTACGATCGCTTAGTTCAAATCCGCAACGCCTTCCTAAAAGAAGCGAATATTTATCTCAGCAGCGCTCAGGGATGGCAACGATTTGTGCAAGCCAGTGCCCGATCGAAAGCCGGACGTAAAGCCATGTTGGCGCACCGAGAAGCAAAAGCGATCGCCTTTGGCACCGAAGGAAAACTCCGAATTCTAGCCGATCTCTTATCACAACATTACCCTGAACGGACTCTGATTTTTACAGATGACAACGCCACCGTCTATCGCATCTCTCAAGAGTTTCTGATTCCTGCAATTACGCATCAAACTCCAGTTAAAGAACGGCACGATGTTCTGACTCGATTTAAGCAAGGGGACTATAAAACGTTGGTTGCTTCACGAGTTTTAAATGAAGGCGTTGATGTCCCGGAGGCGAGTGTCGCGATCGTGCTGTCGGGTACAGGTTCTACTCGCGAATATATTCAGCGATTAGGGCGAATTCTACGCAAAGGCAAAGATCCCACCAAGTTAGCGTTGCTTTACGAAGTCGTGGCAGAAGACACTAGCGAAGAAGGTGTTTCTCGTCGTCGCAAAGGGGAGAAATCTCCTACAAAATCACCGCAACATCAACTAGAGTTAGTGCCGCCCCCTTCGGTTTATGCTGTTCCTAAGAAATCAATTCCTCGTGCCGCCGAACCCGAAGCAGACTGGTAACTCCTCATGACTCAAGATTCCTCAGACCTGATCACTCAACTCAAAGCAGCCTGCGACAATCTACTGTGGATCACTGAGTCAGAGCATCCATTTGAGGCGTTTTGCTGGCAAGACCAAACAGCTTCTGACTTGACCGATGAGCAGCTATTAGAATTGACTCATCACTCAATAGATACGATCGTCAAGACTGTTGACCTCGACTCTTTTTTTGAATTTGTTACTCAATCACAAGACTGGTATAGTGACGAAGAAATTGAAACGATGAAAAAATATCAGCAACTTGTCGCCACACTCAAACAGCATCTCACTCACCTCAAAGTCTACCGACTCGGTGAGATTCAGTTAGATATCTACATTATTGGACAAACTCCAAATAGTCACCTCGCTGGAATCACCACAAAAGCTGTCGAAACTTAGCCTACTAATTGACCCGCTCAACGACTTTATCGACTTTTTCCTCAAGTTGCACCTGCGCTGCATCTGGCACATTGGTCAAAAAGTTATAGCCCGTTCTCTCTTCAATCAAATCAACGCTGACTCGATATTTGCGCCAATCCATATCTTTGATGCCTTGCTGATTGGGCATATCGATCGCAATAATCCGCGTATTTGCCGTCACATCACTAGCGCTCAACCCAGTCTTATCCATAACGACAATTACTTTCCAAACCCGATCGGGCACCACAATTTTGACATTGCCCTTCCCAATCGATCGCGTGTTTCCATAGCCACCCGCGATGATGTATAGTTCCTTTCCTTGCTCTACTAAACCACGACTATAGTTCTCTAACTGCGCCCAAGGGCCCTGATTATTATCAGGCGCTTGCGGCACAATGTTTGTCATTAAGAACGTGGCAGAAATATTTTGGGGAGTATTGTCACGATCAGCAGCCGGAGTCATGTGTCCACGATCGTATCCACTGTTGTTATAGTCACTAGACCTAACTTGATACCAGCCCTTTGGCAACGCCGGATCAGGACGAAAATCGTTACGGCGCGGGACATTTCCTAGCCAATCTTTGTTTAACTGCCAGCTTGACCAATTGGGAATTAGCTTACTGTTGTTGTAAGACGTAACATAAGGTCGGTCTGGGCTTTGCAACAGATACTCATCATCTGGATTAGTCTCCTTTACATTCTTAGGAATACCCATCTTGGCATGAAGGTTAGAAGTGACTCCAATCAGCGATGGGTTTGGTTCTGACGTGGGTTGTTGCCGAAACAGCCAAACGCTACCCACTGCGATCAAAATTAAGACCGCGATCGCGATTACCCATTGCCACCGTGATTTCAACATATAACCCGTCTCTCGATCGTAATGCTGCCTTTCATTATGACGTGGCAAAATCAAAGAAGTTACACAGAGTCGTTAAACTACAAGAATGCTACGAGCAAAATTTCTGCTTTCACAGCAATTGAGAGTTCGTCATGCAGCTAACAAGCCTCACCCTTAATCTAAAACCCGCTTTGGAATTGACTGACGAGCAATTTGAGCAAATCTGTCGCGCCAACCGAGACTTGAGATTTGAGCGCACTTCCCAAGGAGAATTAATTGTTATGTCACCGACTGGTGGCGAAACAGGAAACTGGAATTCTGGCTTAACGGGGCAGCTCTGGTTTTGGAATCAGCAAAAGAAACTGGGTAAAAGTTTTGATTCTTCAACCGGGTTCAAACTGCCTAACGGGGCAACTCGACCCTTGCGGTATCTGCGAAGCAGCGCGTCCGATGCCACATGGGTTCAGCAAGACCGATGGGATAGTCTAACTCCTGAGCAGAAAAAGAAATTTATTCCGCTATGTCCTGATTTTGTGATCGAGTTGCGCTCTCCGACTGACGATTTAGAAGACGCACGCGCAAAAATTCGAGAGTATCTAGAAAATGGGGCATCTCTAGGCTGGTTGATTAATCCACAAGATCAACAGGTTGAAATCTATCGTCCAGGTCAACCGATCGAGATTCTCGATCGCCCCAACCCCCTCTCTGAAGAAACCGTCCTCCCTGAATTCATCCTTGATTTACGCGAGATCTGGAACTAATGCTGCCATCTGATCTGTTAATGCATCGGTTTAGCGGTGAAGAGTTGGTTCCGAAGCGGTTAAAGCTCGATCAATCCAATCTGGCGATCGCTCAAGATTTGATCACTCTATTTCAAGAAGCCAAAGGCATCACTAAAGGCGAACTCAACCGCCAACTATTAGAACTTGAAGGCGAAGAAACCGACTATCGCATCAAACGCGGACTTGCCCATCTCCTCAACAGTGGGTTTAGCACCTTTGAAACCATTAGTCCTTTAGAGCCACCGATGCTGAGAGAGCGAATTTTTGCGCTGTCTGCTCAAGTTGCGCCCAGTGTTCAAGCAACACAAATCACGCTCGATCATCTCGCAGATCTTCTCACTCAAGAGTTGGGTCATGAAGTGTTAACTGACCAGATCCGATCGGGACTTTACGCCGATCTTCCCGACAATCAAATCCTAACTGAGTTTGAAGTTCCGACTTCAGAAGCCTTACTACATCGCTATAATCTTTCTCAAGTGCAAGGGGTTTTTTACCGTGCCAGCCATCTGATTCTAAATGCTCATCGCAACGATCCAGGTCAATATAAACTGCTGTTTCGCTACGTCAAACTGTTTCAGTTAATGACCTATATTGAGGGCGATGCCGATCACGGCTTTACGCTAACCGTTGACGGGCCGACGAGTTTGTTTAAGCCATCTACCCGATATGGATTGGCGATCGCCAAACTGCTTCCCGCGCTGCTTCATGTCTCTAAATGGAGCCTAACTGCCGAACTGCAAGTCAACGATAGCTACTCTGGCAAGACTCGCACCGGACGCTTTGCCCTCGAATCAGAATGTGGGTTAGTCAGCCACTATCCCCCTGGCAAAACCTACGACAGTATGTTAGAAGCGGGGTTTGTCGAACGCTGGCAAAAAGCTAAAACTGAGTGGCAACTAGAGCGAGAAGTAGACTTAATTCCGATTCCTGGCAGCGTGATGATTCCCGATTTTCGGCTCGTTCACCCTGACGGACGCACCTTTTTGCTAGAAATCGTCGGCTATTGGCGACCAGAATATCTCAAAAAGAAGTTTTCTCAAGTGCGACAGGCAGGACGCGACGACTTGATTTTGGCAATCTCTGAGCGGCTCAACCTAGAAAAAGCAGGAGTCAACTTTAACGATACATCTGCCAGAATTGTTTGGTTTAAAGATCAACTATTACCCAAAGCCGTCTTAGAAGTTTTGGAATAGTCATGGAGCGATCGCCTAACTTCCCCAGAAAGTCAAGCGATCGCTCCGTTGCTTATCGACTTTCCAGTGATGAAGTGAGACGCTCGATCGCTCCCGTCAAGCGCTCTTGAGACAAAACAACTGGGTCAGCAGCCTCCGCTTCTGAAACGGCTTCTTGATGCTGAAACCGCTTCTTCGCCTTCTCAAACGCCCGAATCAGGAGAAAAATAGAAAACGCAATCACGATGAAGTTGATAATTGCAGCCAGAAAGACCCCATATTTAATCCCATTGAAATTCAAACTTTGCAAATTGTCTACCTTAGCTGCTTGCAGGGCAGGGTTGAGAATTACGGGCGTAATGATGTCTTCTACAAGGGAAGTGACGATTTGATTGAATGCGCTGCCAATAATGACCGCAACCGCTAAATCAATAACGTTTCCCCGCATCAGAAATTTCTGAAAATCTGCTAAGAATCCACTTCTTGCCATAAGAGATAATTCCTTGTATGAATGGAATTAATAGTAATAGGTTCTACCGAACTTGCGCTGTATTGTATTTTCTTATTTAAAGCTAGTTTATTAAGTTTTACGAGCCTTTCAGAATCACAAAGCTTTTTGTGCGATTAAGCTCAACTCAATTGATACAAAAAAGTGGTAGAAATTTCAGAACTTCTACCACTCAAAAAATTAACTAAAGTTAGAGACCTAGAGCTTACTCAACCGCTTGCGGAAGAGGAAGTAGCTCTCGCTTCTCTCCTTGCAGAACTTTTACCTGTCCGGTCTCATCCACATCCATGATTGCGACATCGCCGTCTTTGATGCGGGCCGTGAGAATCTCCTCAGCGAGAGAGTCTTCTAGCAAGCGCATAATGGCTCGACGTAAAGGACGCGCTCCATAGCTGGGGTTAAAGCCTTCATCGACCAAACGATCCTTAAATCGTTCAGTGACTTCCAGCGTGATCCCCTGCTCAGTCAGACGCTTGAAGACATCGTTGAGCATGATGTCTGCAATTTGCTTAACTTCTTCTTTGATCAATTGACGGAAGACGATGATTTCGTCTAGACGGTTAAGAAACTCAGGACGGAAGTAGTTCTTCAGTTCTTCGTTGACCAATGAGCGGATTCGGTTGTACTGCGACTCTGCAACGTCTTCGTTGGCAAACTCAAAGCCCAAACCGCCGCCACCCTTCTCAATCACCTTAGAACCAATGTTCGAGGTCATGATCAGCAACGTGTTCTTAAAGTCAACAGTGCGACCCTTAGCATCTGTTAGACGACCATCTTCAAGAATTTGCAGCAGCATGTTAAACACATCTGGGTGCGCCTTCTCAATTTCATCAAACAGCACGACAGTGTAGGGTTTACGACGAACGGCTTCGGTCAACTGCCCCCCTTCGTTGTAGCCCACATAGCCAGGAGGCGAACCAATCAGCTTAGAAACAGTGTGCCGCTCCATAAACTCGGACATGTCGAGCCGAATCATGGAATCTTCGGAGCCGAAGAAGTAGGCAGCCAGCGCTTTCGTTAACTCAGTCTTACCCACCCCAGTTGGCCCGGAGAAGATAAAGCTCGCGATCGGACGATTAGGATTTTTCAAGCCCACTCGCGCCCGACGAATCGCACGAGACACTGCTTTCACCGCTTCATCTTGACCAATCAGCCGCGTGTGCAGCGTGTCTTCCATGTGCAGCAGCTTTTCAGACTCAGATTCGGTAAGTTTATTCACCGGAACGCCTGTCCACGAAGCCACAATGTGAGCGATATCTTCCTCGTCCACAATGGGAGACACATCATCACCCGACGCATCTGTTGTTTTTTTGGTTTGAGCGATCGAACGAATCTCAGTTTTGATTTCCGTTTCGCGATCGCGCAATTCGCCTGCACGGTCAAAGTTTTGTGACCGCACCGCGTCGTCTTTATCTTTGAGGACTTGGCGCAATTCCCGATCCAGTTCCTTGGCAGCAGGTGGTAACTGAGAGTTAATTAACCGGACGCGGGAACCTGCTTCGTCAACTAAGTCGATCGCTTTGTCGGGTAGGAAGCGATCGGAGATGTAGCGGTCTGAGAGCTTGGCAGCCGCCTCAAGGGCAGCATCCGAGATCTTCAGTTTGTGGTGCTGCTCGTAGCGTTCGCGCAGACCTCGCAGAATCTCGATCGTTTCGTCAACAGAGGGTTCGCCCACCATGACGGGCTGAAAGCGGCGCTCTAGGGCAGCGTCTCGCTCAATATGCTTACGATATTCATCGAGCGTGGTGGCACCGATGCACTGCAACTCGCCTCGTGCCAAAGCTGGCTTGAGGATATTGGCAGCGTCGATCGCGCCTTCAGCAGCCCCTGCCCCAATTAAGGTATGAACTTCGTCGATCACCAGAATGACGTTTCCAGCAGACCGAATCTCGTCCATGATCTTCTTGAGGCGCTCTTCAAATTCGCCCCGATATTTGGTGCCTGCAACCAGTAGACCAATGTCTAAGGTCATGACGCGCTTGTCTTCCAAAATGTCTGGAATGTCGTCATTGGCAATGCGCTGGGCAAGCCCTTCTGCGATCGCAGTTTTACCCACACCCGGCTCACCGATCAGAACAGGGTTGTTCTTAGTGCGGCGACCCAAGATCTGGATCACTCGTTCAATTTCTTTTTGACGACCGACTACGGGGTCGAGCTTTCCGTCGGCTGCCATCTGAGTCAGGTTTGCACCAAACTCGTCTAGCGTCGGAGTCTTGGTTCGCCCTTGACCGCCGCCCGGAGAAACCTCGGCGGTTTCACCCAACATGCGAATCACTTGAGTGCGAACCTTGGAGAGATCGACACCCAGGTTTTCAAGCACCCTAGCAGCGACTCCTTCACCTTCTCGAATCAGACCCAAGAGCAGGTGCTCAGTGCCAATGTAGTTGTGACCTAACTGACGAGCCTCTTCAAGAGACAGTTCTAGAACTCGCTTCGCCCGTGGGGTAAAGGGAATTTCCACGGCAACAAAGCCAGAACCTCGACCAATGATTTTCTCGACCTCAATCCGAGCGTCTTTGAGATTAACGCCCATAGATTTCAGTACTTTGGCGGCGACGCCGGTCCCTTCTCCAATCAGACCCAAGAGGATCTGCTCTGTACCTACGAAGTTATGACCCAAGCGGCGAGCTTCCTCTTGGGCTAGCATGATCACCTTAATGGCTTTTTCTGTGAAGCGTTCAAACATGGCGTATTTCCACTCACCTGCTGCGTTGCCGGTACCGATGATTCTAACATAGCGGAATTGTCTCGCCACTGGGTTTACGCCGCAGGGAAGAGTCGCGATTACCGAACCCAATCGTTCGGGATCGCTAGATGCCTGAAATTTATTGCCAAGGGCAGATTGTCACCGAACCCTTAAGCGTCTGTCAACAAAAATTCTTCTGTCGTAAACGTATCAGGGGTAACAATTAAAGTCCAATTATTTTCATGAAGGCGATCGCAGATTTGCGTCTGCCAACTCGTCAAAAGGTTAGGAAAATTGGGGTGTTGCAGTCCGCCACGCCAAAGAATGCTGGCATCCTCTCCGGTGTCGGGGTAGTAGCGCTTTCGTCGCCCTGCCTCGCGAAAATCAAACTTTTGGTATAGATTAAGCGCGGATTGATTAGAAATTCTTACCTCTAGGGTAGCTCTTTCTAACCCTCGTTGGCGAGCAGATTGCAGCAGGGCAAGCAAGATCGCCTGCCCAAACCCTAGACGCTGATAGTTAGGGTGAACGGCGACGATCGTAAGATGAGCTTCGTCTAAGATCGCCCAAAGGCACCCCAACCCCAGCACACACGAGGAGCCATGAGCTACTAAAATTAGCAGGTCACTATTAGGGCTTTCCAGTTCTCTCTGATAGCCTTCTAACGTCCATAGACCCCCAAAACATAGCTGATCAAGGGCTAAAACAGCCGGAAGAAACTCTGAAGTTAAACGCCTAAGTTCTAGGGAAGTCACACAAGCGGGTTGAATTCGGGTCAGAATACACAGCCCCCAATTGTACACTGGTAATAACAAAGATGGCTTTAACCTGTTCGCGATCGAGGACGAAGACAACGAAATGACATTGACTCAACCTGTGGAAGTGCAATCCGGTCGGCAATATTTACCTAACTCAATGGCTTCTGGGGATCGATCGCCCAATCAATTCCTGTTGCCCCTGACTGCCCAAGTCAACCGCGACGACTGCTTAGAGATTGGCGGCTGTGATATCTCTGAACTGACACAAAAATTTGGTTCTCCTCTTTATGTCTTAGACGAAGTGACATTGAGAACCGCTTGTCGTCAATACCGCGATGCGTTTAAGCGCTACTACCCCGGAGAATCACAAGTTCTCTACGCCTCGAAAGCCTGGAATTGTTTGGCAGTCTGCGCGATCGTTGGTAGCGAAGGCTTAGGAATCGACATTGTTTCAGGGGGCGAACTCTATACCGCTCTGAAAGCAGGTCTTGACCCTAACAAGCTTTATCTGCACGGCAATAATAAGTCATTAGATGAATTGAGATTAGCGATCGAGTCAGGTTGCACGATCGTGGTTGACAACTGGCTAGAACTGAAGACGTTGGCAACTTTGACTTGCGATCGTCAAACGCCGGTGCGGATCATGCTACGCCTAACGCCTGGTATTGAGTGTCACACTCACGAATACATCCGCACCGGGCACCTGGATAGTAAGTTCGGCTTCGATCCCAATCAGGTTGACGAACTGTTTGAATTTGTGAGTCAACAATCTTCGCTGGCATTTGTAGGATTACACGCGCACATCGGGTCTCAAATCTTTGAACTGCAACCGCACCAAGACTTAGGAACTGTGATGGTGCAGTGGTTGAGCAAAGCGGCACAATATGGTTTGACGATTCAAGAACTCAACATCGGCGGCGGTTTAGGCATTCGGTATAGCGAATCGGATGATCCTCCCAGCATTGATGAATGGGTAAAAGTAGTGTGTGAGTCTGTAGCTGCTGCCTGCCAAGAGCAAAACATTCCGATGCCGAAATTATTATCGGAACCGGGACGATCGCTAATCGGCTCTGCTTGCGTCACGGCCTACACCATAGGTGGGGAAAAAACCGTTCCTGGAATTCGCACTTATATTAGTGTCGATGGTGGAATGTCAGATAATCCACGCCCGATCACCTATCAATCGCTTTATCGTGCAGTCGTCGCAAATCGGATGTCTGCCCCGATCGCCACTCAAGTTACGATCGCTGGAAAACACTGCGAATCGGGCGATATTCTAATTAAAGACGCGCAACTGCCAGAAACCCGATCGGGAGACATTCTCGTAGTCATGGCAACCGGAGCCTACAATTACAGCATGTCCTCCAATTACAATCGGCTGCCTCGCCCTGCGGCTGTTTTGGTAAATGCAGAAGAGGCAAACGTCATCTTGCAGCGCGAAACCTACGAAGATCTGATCCGCCACGATCGCCTCCCAGAAAGATTGAAAGAAGGGTAAAGCGGGAAGGGTAAAGGGTGAAGTAGTTTTGAAGATTGAATAAAATCCAGCTTGAAACACTCCTGTGGCGCTTTCACCCTCTACACTTGACCCTTTATCCTTATTAACAAACCCCGACTGGATACAGTCCTTGTTGATTTTCATCCTCGACAATCTCAGGTTTCTGATTGATATTGGGTTAGTGTTAGCGCTGACCTATGTGATGTTGGTGATCATCGGTGAGCGCCGCACTCTATGGATGGTCAGAGGCTTTATTGTGCTCATGCTGGCAGCAGCGGTGAGCCAAAGATTAGAACTGAAACTTCTGAGCTTTGTACTCAATAACTTGGTCATTGGCGCGGCTGTGGCAATGGCGTTTATTCTGCAATCAGAGTTTCGTCGTTTTTTAGAGCAGCTAGGACGAGGTGAAATCTTCCAGCTATTTCAGCCGTCGCGAAGAAACTTGCCGCGATCGGACAGCGTAATTGACGAGATAGTCGATGCTGTTAAAGAACTGTCGCAAAACCGGATAGGAGCACTGTTGATTTTAGAGACTTCTATTCCGATCGACGAGCGCGATTTCTCAGTTCCAGGGGTTAAGCTCAATGCTGAAGTTTCTAAAGAACTCCTTCAAACTATCTTTCAAACGACAACTTTACTTCACGATGGGGCAGTCTTGATCAGAGGCTCCCGAATCATTGCGGCAGGTGTAATTTTACCGCTCTCAGAGCGGACAGCCTCTCGGCAGTTAGGAACTCGGCATCGTGCCGCGATGGGTATCACCGAAAGGGTTGAAAACTGTATCTGTGTCGTCGTTTCTGAAGAAACAGGGTCGATTTCTCTAGCCGAAAGAGGCGCACTCAACCGTCCCCTAACCAGCAGTAAACTAAAAGAACTTCTAGAAGCGCGGTTTTCTGAATCGGGCGATCGTGAACCCGTCGCCCCCGATTTGCGGAGTTTGGCCCGTCAGATTTCTGGTAAAGCACTGTCTCTATTCTCACGCTTATTTCGACAGAAAAAGATGGGTGATTCTGAAAGCAGCCTGAGACCCAACCCCAAATCAAAAGATCCAAAAAATCAGAGTGACTAGCTCAGATTCTTGTACTATGACATCTTTGCAAGAGATTTATTTTAGTTGTGGTTCAGAGTCGTTAGTCTAGAGTGCAACCCTGTGCGATCGCTCTATCAAATTTCTTCCGGTAAATCTTCACTCATTTGACTTTCTATCACTCAAGCATCGGCTCCTCACGAAAAACAATGACTGCCAAGCACACCGTCTTACAATTACCGACTGATCTAAAGCGAGACCAGCTACCCAAACACGTTGCTGTAATTATGGACGGCAATGGACGTTGGGCAAAACGTCAAGGGCTACCTCGAATTATGGGACATCGGCGAGGGGTCGATACACTGAAAGAGTTGCTGCGGTGCTGTCGAGATTGGGGGGTGCAAGCGCTAACTGCCTATGCGTTTTCGACCGAAAACTGGGGGAGACCGCTTGAGGAGGTTGAGTTTTTGATGACGCTTTTTGAGCGGGTGCTGCGCCAAGAACTGCGGGAAATGATGCAGGAGAATGTTTGCATTAAGTTTGTCGGCAATCTCGGCGCTTTACCCAGAAGCCTTCAGGCTGAAATTGAGCGATCGATGCTAGAAACTCAAGACAACCAGGGCATTTGCTTCACGGTTGCCACAAATTATGGCGGACGGCAGGAAATTTTAAGGGCGTGTCGAGCGATCGCGATTCAAGTTCAGCAGGGACTTGTGCAACCCGAAGACATTGATGAAGGTCTGTTTGAGCGTCATCTCTACACCGCAGGCATCCGTGATCCCGATTTATTGATTCGGACAAGTGGTGAAATGCGGTTAAGCAACTTTCTGCTGTGGCAAATGGCTTATAGCGAAATTTATGTAACCGATACGCTGTGGCCCGACTTCGATCGTCAAGAATTTCACCAAGCACTAGCCGCTTATCAGCAACGAGAACGAAGATTTGGAAAAGTCTGATAAATTTTGAATGACGAATGTGGCATCACTTATCCAAATTTCAGACTTGACACGCAAACTTAAATTAACGTGAGTCTCCGAGGCACCTTCAAAGTGCTCCGATGCTAGTTCGCTATCCTGATACTACAGCCTATCTAGCAAACGTTAATTATAGTATCCAGTACAATCTCACCTTGCCTCTCAAAAATACAATCCAGCAACTGCAAACCGTTGCACTGGTTGTCCAAACCCCTCTCAAAGAAAACAAGAGCAAGAATGAAGTCCTGTTTCTGTCTACCCCAGACTCCAGAATCTTCTCTCGCGGCACAGTACGACTTCGCCATACCGACGATCGAGGTCTTTCTCAAACTCGCTACATCCATCTCGTCCAACGCAGAGGGCAGCAAGGACAACCTTTAATTACGCTAAGTATCAAACCGGGCGATCGTCGCTCAGTTGAGGTAGATTTCCTCTATCCTCCAGATGCCACACCTCCTCAAATCCTCACGATCAAAAATCTAGGCAACTAACTGTGTCTAAATCTGCCAAAGTCGTTCCCTGGCTCTACTGGTCGATCGTTCCTATCCACCGCGCCTTCATGCACCTTTATTTTGGAAGAATCACAATTATCGGTTGCGAGAATCTCCCAAAAACAGGTCCAGCCGTTTTCGCATCCAAGCACTTCAGCCGTTGGGATTCGTTGGTACTTGCTTTGCTAAGTACAGAATCCCTCAGATATATGTCCAGGTCTGATCAAATGACAGGCATTCAGGGCTGGATCGTTGGACGCTTAGGAGGCTTTTCAGTTGACCCGGTTCATCCCACTGTTTCTAGTATGCGGACTGCGATCGAAGTGCTTCACAGTGGCAAAAAGCTGGTTGTTTTTCCCGAAGGCGGCATCGTCCGCGATCAACCTCTGCGTCCTCTCAAGACGGGACTAGCTCGTTTAGTGCTACAAGCTGAGGCGATCTCAACCCAACCGCTTTCGGTGTCCGTCGTCCCAATTTCTCTCTACTACAGTCCTACTGCTGCTCCAAGAGCTAGAGTCTTCGTCCTCATCAGTCCGCCTATTCGAACCGACCAGTATCGTCAGTCAAATAACAAGCAAACCGCTCAGGCTTTGACCGAGGCATTGCAGAAGTCAATATTAATTGGTTTAGAGAGAGTAAAAGGAATGAGTAAGGGGGCAACAGAAGACAAACCGCTTTAATCTTTCAAGCTTGTGTGGAAGATTGAACCAAGTCTAGTAAAGTGCCCTTCTCCAAAGGCTTCCAAGGCTATTTCAAGAAAATTTCCCCTTTTTGCTTGACACGGTTCGCCTTGCCAAGTTATATTAGTCAAGCGGGTGAGAGGAACGGACGCGAAAGCGAAGGTTCTTCCCGTGCTGAACCAAGACAACTGCATAGTTTAGAAG
>NZ_MPPI01000022.1 GCF_001895925.1 Phormidesmis priestleyi ULC007
GCACAATTACATCGGTAGGCTATAGAGATTGCTTGAGCCGTGTACAGTGAAAGTTGTAAGCACGGTTCTGAGGGGAGGGAGGGAGATATATCTAAAACTCACTCCTTTACCCGACCACCAACCTTCAGTTTTTTGAGGAACTTTATATGAAGAAGAGATTACATTTAAGCGTCATCACTTGGACTCTATGTATTTTCGGATATGCAAGCATTGCATATGCTGATGTAGATGGTATTCCCCATAACCCTGATTTCGATACAGCCCAATATCCCTATGCTCAAGCTCCAGATGGTTGTAGCAGTTGGGATAGTGCTCATCCTGAATGGATGAGAGATACCTGGGGATCAGTTAATTTCAGTGGAGGTTGTAATACTCACGACAAATGCTATTACACATTGGGTTCCAATTGGCAATCATGCAATGAGCGATTCTACTCTGATTTAAGAGCCGCTTGTGAACGCGATCTGAGAACTTCAATTCAAGTGCCTGCTCCAACATTGACTGATCCTTTTAAGACACGAAGAGTTGATGGGCCACCTGATCCGATCAGACTACCAGTTTGCTATGGAATTGCAAGCACTTACTATACGGGAGTGCAAGCTGGTGTCGTCAAAATCAAATGGCTGGATACTTTCAACAAAGCTCAAGACAAGCAAAGGCGTTATGAACAATGGGTTGCCAGTATAAGAAATCCAAGTACCGCAAGTAACCCTGTTTTTGATGCTGACTTCTACTTAATGTCATATGGAGATCTTCGGAATGCCTTTGGAACTAACCAGGGATCTGCCAGGGATCATTGGCTGAGATATGGTATCAAAGAGGGACGTAGAAGTTCACCCGCGTTTGATGTTCAGTACTACTTAAGTTTGTATCCTGATCTTCAAAATGCCTTTGGCTCTAGTAACTATTCGGCTGCAATAGATCACTGGCTCACCTATGGTATCAAAGAGGGTAGGAGGAGTTCTATTGTTTTTGATGTTAAATACTATCTAAACAAATATCCCGATTTGCAGAACGCCTTCGGCTCTAACAACTATTCAGCAGCAGTAAATCACTGGCTCACATATGGTGTTTCGGAAGGTCGTCAAGGTTCTCCAGACTTTGATCCTAAATTCTATTTATCTAACAATCCTGATGTAGCAAAGGTGTACGGAGCCAATAACTACAAGGGAGCAATCGAACACTACTTGGAATATGGAAAAGGAGAAGGTCGTCAAGGAACTCCATAGTCGTGACGGTCTAACAAGCCCACTGCACCGGAACGAAGTCAAATTGTCTTTAAGCAGCAAAGTCAATCTGCGTCCGGTGAGTGGGAGCGTTAGACCTCAATCCTTGTGGCAGCCGAAAGCTTATCTGTGGGTAGCGGTAATCATGTGGGAGGAAGTTTTCGGTTAAAGTCCGCTTGGAGCTTGGAAGTGTTTATTGAAATGTAATCTTCGATTTATCTATTCAATTTATCCTCATAGAATTGCTTGGTAAGATGCAATGCTGACAAACGAAGCTTTTTTAGATCAGTTAATCAAAAATCACTATAAGGCGGCGCAGGAAATGACTTTTGCTGTGATAGTTCATGTCGTACTTGCGATCGCTGCTTTTCAAATTTTGCCAGGTATTGTACAAGGCTCTTTTGACAAGCTGGCAGGAGTATTGGGAGGTAGTGTTTTTGGTGGATTGGGCTTTATTCCAGGTAAAGAGATCTTGGATCGCAGGGAAAAAGCCAGGAATTTAGAAGCTGCCCGACCGCTATTGAAAGAAATTCAGCAAAACTCCTCGCTAATAGACCCTGTTGAAACGCAACGAATCAAGGAAGTATTTTTGAAATTGATTGAGAAAACGGTATCTGGTTAAAATTATGTCTTTTTCCCAAGATGAACTTCAGTCTCTTATTGAAAAGGTTGAAATCAGCCAAGTAAAAGCTCGTAGACGTACCATCATTGCAGTGCTTGTTCCTACAGTTGCTGCAATCTTGTATTTAGGATTTACAGTTTGGCTAATTTATATTAAACAACATGAATTAAATAAAATCGAAGGAGACTTGAAGAACCGTAAATATGAGCTAAGTCAAGTAGAGCAAGAATTAAGTCAAAAGGAGGAACTGTTAAAGAAAACAGAAGGAAATTTTAAGCAACAAAACGAGCAGATTCGACAGGCTCAACAAAAAATTTCACAAGGAAATACAGTAGCTGCCCAAGAACAGATAGCTAGCATTAACACAAGTTTTGAGGACAACGAGGTAAACGGCTTTCGTGCTATTCTAAAGGGGGATTTAGAAAATGCGCGTCGTTTGTTTGAAGCGGCTTACAACGCATCTCCCACTTATCACAATGTTGATGAAATTTATCATCAAGTTCTAACACAGGGTCTTGTTAGAGCCTACAGCATTGGTTCTCCTAATGAGAAGCAATCGATTCAGCTTAAAATCATGCAAGAAATTGTTGCGAAGTACAGTTGGGGTATACCGGAAGATTTACTTAGTGAGATGAAATCAAGGTTGGCAAGTTAAGTCAACAGCTACTTCAAGGATCTAGTATTTCTATCAGGCTTCTAGAGTCCAGGATTTCAGAGCTTTTGGTTACGGTGCAAACACTTGGATAATTTGTGTGGAAGGTTGAGCGCTGAGAGATTTGGAGATGGAGTGCGATCTCGGTCAAGTCTTTGGGGAGCGATCGAGATTTCGGGCTTGTCATAGACGGTCTAACACTTCAGCGCAGCGGACGGTCGAAAGCTGCTGGTGCTGGGTTCGAGGTTATCTGCCGCCGCTAGCTTTACATCGTTATCCTACTATGTTGTCGATCGTGGCATAAAAAGCTATCTCTGAGATGACTAAGAGAATTTTGGTGATTCCAAGTCATAGTCCGGTGAATGCAATCACAATGGGCGGAATTGTGCGTGACGCTGGGTTAATGATCGCAGCGTTCAGAAAATTACTATGAACCAGATCGCTTTGATTCCTCACTTCTAGAGATTGCGTGTGAATTACCCGATGAGCAATTCTAAACAAAGCTGACGAAAGTGATCCCCGCGTTGCTCAAAGTTTGGATATTGGTCAAAGCTGGCACAGGCAGGCGATAACAGAACGACTTGGGCAGACTGCTGTTGGGCAAGTTCGCGCGATCGCTCCACGGCTCGTTCCATCGTCTCCACAATTTCATAATCTGTATAACCAACTTGCTCCAACCGTTGAGCAAATGCTGCCGCTGCGCTACCAATCAGCAACACTGCTGCCGCTTTTTCTTGAATCACATTCAGCCAAGCCGCATCTTCACCAGTTTTAGCTTCACCGCCCGCAATCAAAATTGCAGGACTTTTCACCGCAGACAATCCGACTTCTGCTGCATCGTAGTTGGTGGCTTTGCTGTCGTTAATAAAGTCGATGCCTTGCCAAGTGCAAATGTGTTCTAAACGATGAGATACACCGGGGAAATTGGCGATCGCGTCCACAATGGCAGCTTTCTCAATGCCTGCCAGATGTGCGGCGGCGACTGCCATCAGGAGGTTTTGCTGGTTGTGAGATCCGGGCATTCGCAACGTGTTGACTTCGACGATCGGGAGATTTTGCACGATCGCCCAGCCGTCCTCAATATAAGCACCTAAGTCAGGATTGCCGACTAGCTCCGATTTGCCTTTAACACTCGTCCAGCAAGCATTCGCAGAAACGGGATCGGATTGTTTGACACCCAGATTCCTCAAGTAAGGATCATCTCCGTTAAAAATCTGCTGTTCAGACTGACGAAGTAGATGAGCTTTGATGTTGAAGTAGTTCTCTAGGGTTTTGTGACGACTGAGATGATCAGGCGTGAAGGTTGTCCAAACGCCAATTTGCGGGGCGACGGTCGGAGCGGCTTCAATCTGATAGCTGCTAAACTCAGCGATCGCCCAATCGGGTTGAGGCTCTAACATCGCAACTTCACAGGCAGCATAGCCAATATTTCCAAAAGCGGGAGCGTGAAATCCGGCAGTTTGAAAGATGGCGGCAATCAGCGCAGTTGTGGTTGTTTTACCGTTCGTACCCGTGATGCCAATCCAGGGGCAAGACTGTAAGTTTTGCCATGCTAATTCCATTTCCCCGATCGTTTTGATTTCCATTTCTCTGGCGTGTACCAATGCAGGAATATCCCACGGCACACCAGGACTAACGACAATTAAATCGGGCGTTGTTAAAACTGGATCAAAATCATCTCCTAGCGTGACGTGAATTCCTTCAGCGTTGAGTTGTTGTTTCTGTTGTTGTAGCGCATCAGAATTGCCGCGATCGCTGACTGTGATTTGCCACCCATTGCGCTTGAGTAATCGAGCCGCCGCATTGCCTGATTTTCCGAGTCCGATTACATAAGCGTGGAGCATAGTCTGATTGCGATCAATAATTTTGCATTCTTTATCGTACTGCTTAACAGTTCCTAACAGTCACTCAATTGTGACATGCTGAACTCCAGCAAATAAAAAATCCCGCTAGAATGAGAAGACCGCTATCCCCAACCTCAAAACAAGAAGCTCGGTGCTTCATCCTTTGTCAAAATCTCACGACTCTGTACCGTCCAATTTATCTTGTCAGATTGAATGAGCGGGCAGGAGATATTTGCATCTTGGCAGGAGAAGAAATAGAAATTATCATCACCCGTGATGGGGAATGGAGTTTTGAAAATGAAGCCTGATTTTAATGCCATGACACGGAAGGAACTCAGAGCTTATATCCTTGAGCATCGAGATGATACGGAAGCCATTAGTGTGATTGTTGAAAAAATTAAAGCAGACCCCAACATCCACTGGTATAAGCCTGAAGACACCGATCGCTTCCCTGAAATCTTTGCAGAGCATCAAAAATGCCGAGAAGACGCTCGAAGAAATCAGGAAAATCAGTAGAGTGCTCGTTAACTTTTGACGATCGCGCCAAAATCTGCCAAAACTCGCGCATGGTTTCGCAACACACCCAGTAAGTTGAGGCGATTTTGTTTAATAGCCGGGTCAGAATCCATCACCAAAACACTGTCTTCACCGTCAAAGAATTTGCTGACCACAGGAGCAACCTGACTGAGCGACTCGACCAGTTTGGTGTAGTCTTGTTGTCCCTGTTGAGAGAGTGTGACTAGCGCATCATAGAACGTCTGCTCTGAGGCTTTTTGGAATCGATCGGGATACACCACTTCGACAGGATTCAGTTGTTTAGTATCTAGAGTTCCTTGCGCGGCAAGACGAGAAGCGCGATTCACCGTTTCGTAGATTGTGGCGAGTCTGCCATTGTTGCGAATCGCTTGCAGGAATTGGGCACGATCGCGCACATCTAATAAATTCCTCAACGATCGTTCTGCATATTCTGGGTCGTTGTCGCCAACCACTGCATTAACTAGATCATAATCAACGCTGTGATCTTCTCTCAACAATGTATGAATACGCTGTAAGAAGAAATCTTTCAACTGTTGCAGCAATTCTGAGGCAGAAACTTTTAATACATGAGCATGATTGCTAGAGAAACCGCTAACAATCTGTTCTAAAAGTTGGTAGAGATCAATCGTTAGATTAGCTGACCAAGTGATATTGACAACAGCATTCGCAGCCCGACGCAACGCAAACGGATCAGATGAGCCAGACGGAATCATGCCCAACCCAAAAATGCTGACGAGAGTATCGAGACGATCGCTCAACCCCACCACTTGACCTGTGAGCGTTTGCGGCAAACTATCTCCGGCACCGCGAGGTAAATAATGCTCAAAAATAGCAGTCGCAACGGCTTCAGGCTCTTTGCTGTCGAGCGCATATTTCTGACCCATTACGCCTTGCAGTTCAGGAAATTCACCGACCATTTGCGTCACGAGATCGGCTTTGCATAGCAGGGCAGCGCGTTGAATATGTGCTTTTGGCTCACCGATGACCTGAAGCTGATCCGTAATTTGATTGGCGATCGTACAAATTCGATCAACTTTTCCACGCACCGATCCTAAATCGGCTTGAAAAGTGACGGTTTCAAGTTTGGGCAAATAGCGTTCAAGCGGGACTTTACGATCGGCATCAAAAAAGAATTTGCCGTCTGACAGCCGCGCTCGAATCACCCGTTCGTTTCCGGCGGCAATAATCGCGGACTTAGCTGGGTCGCCGTTGGAAGCCGTAATAAAGAAGGGCAATAGCTCCGTAGAATCTTGACTTTTGCGAACCGGAAAATAGCGCTGATGATTCTCCATTTCAGTCGTGATCACTTCCGATGGCAGTTCTAAAAACTCTGCATCAAACTTACCAACCACTGCGCTCGGATATTCTACCAAGTTGGTGACTTCGCGCAAGAGAGTGGGCGAAATCATCGCGACTCCTCCGGTTTGAGCGGCGGCGGCTTCAACTTGCTGCTGAATGGTGGCTTGTCGCTGGTCAGAGTCAACTTCAACAAACGCAGTTCTTAGTATTGAAGCATACACATCTGGATTGGGAATCGAAACAGGATCGGGATGCAAAACGCGATGTCCGTGAGAAATACGATCGCTCGTATAGTGAATCGAATTGCTGACGATCGAGATCGGCAACACCTGCTCATCTAACAACACCACTAACCAGCGAATCGGACGAGAAAACTTCAAATCGCCATCGCCCCAGCGCATCAGACGTTTGCCTTCTAAGCCCGTGATCCAGTGAGGAACCAGTTCGGTGAGAATCTCAGAAATTGGACGACCTTTAATCACTTTGCGAACAAAGACAAAATCACCCTTCTCCGTTGGGCGGATTTCTAACGCATCAAGTGAAACGCCTTGCTTTTGGGCAAACCCTTCTGCCGCTTTAGTCGGTTTTCCCGCTTTAAAAGCAGCTTGAGCGGGTGGCCCTTTGACTTCTTCTGTTTGGTCAGCCTGCTGGAGCGGTAAGCCTTTGATCACAATCGCGAGACGGCGAGGCGTGCCGTAATATGCGATCGCGTCTGGGTTTAAATAATGGTCGGCAAGAAGTTTGGGAATGCGCGATCGCCATTGCGCCAGCGCTTCATCGACAAAGCTTGCAGGGAGTTCTTCTGTGCCAACTTCTAATAAAAACGATGCCATGAGTTTGAATATCCAGCAGCAGAACGGAGAATCAGTTCTTCAGTTTATCGTGTTGTGCCCTTGCTATCTAGAGGAATGATTGAGGTAGGGGCAATTCCCCCGTGGTTGCCCTCCGTCAGGGGTAGGCACGGGGGCGCTACCCCTACAACCATTTCATCCCCTCATTTTGCAATGCCGTGATTTCTACTCCTCGCCGTCTTCAACGTGATCGCTTAACAAAATCGGCAGACTGACTCCGATAATTTGCTCAGATTTATCAAGCTTGACGATGCGATCGCCCTTGCCGTCTTTTGTGCCGACTTTGATTGACTCGACTGCCACCCTTGCCAGGTGATTCTCATTCGTCAACAAAAACACTAGCGCTTCTGGCAGCACTGCAACCGTGCCAATCAAAGCATCTGTTTTAGTGGTGAACTGGAAGGCTTGAACTCCAATCTCTCCAGTGTTGGCGCGACGCAGCGACTTAATCGCCATTTGTTTGGCATAGCCTTGCTCTGACACCATTAAAAATGTGTCGTCTGTAGTCGCGATCGCCCAACCAACAATTTTTTCTTTTTTGCTAATTCGCATTCCTGCATTGCCTTGAGAAGTGCGACTCGCGATCGGCACTTGCTCATCGTTGACTTCAAACCGCAGCACCCGACCGCTTGAAGTAGCAATCACCACTTGTTCACCCACTTGAGTCAAACTGATCAACAAAAGCTGATCCTCTTCTCTCAGTTTGAGCGCCGTTAAACCTCGACCCGTGAGATCAGCAAACTCTGAGAGTGGCAAGCGTTTTAGCCGTCCTTGCTCGGTTAGCAATAGCAGATATTGATCATCGAGATCGTCCGGCAGAATGAAACTCCCGGCGATCGAGTCGGGCATTCCTTGGGCGGTAACCGGAAGCAGAGTAACCAGCGGTGTGCCGCGAGATTTGCCTGACACTTGAGGAATATCAGACACCTTGACGGGATAAGCTTTGCCACTGCGAGTCATCACTACTAGCGTTTGTGCAGTCGTTGTGAATTGCGTCTGCACTCCAAACTCGTCAACGTCTTCTAGGTTAATCGTTGGCTCGTTATCAGTGCGATTGCGATTCAGTCGATCGTAGACTTTAGGTGCCATTCGTCGCGCATAACCTCGATGGGTTAATTCGACGACTGTTTCTTGAGCTTCTTCCTCATAGTCTAGTGTGAGAGAAAAGTCAGAGTTCTGAGTTTTGGGTTTTGAGCTTTGAGGTTCGACTACTTTATCGGCCTTGTTTCTAGTGTTCTTAGCTTCCTCTTTGGGTGGCTCTACGCCGATGATGCGGGTGCGGCGATCGTCAGCATATTTCTTTCTCAAGGCTCGCAGATCTTTTTTCAACGCTTTGAGCAGTTCGCGGCGATCGCCCAACACTCTCCGCAATTCCTTCATTTGAGTCGTCAGTTCCTCAAATTCGGTTTGCAGACTTTGACGCTCCATCGCAGTCAGTCGGCGTAACGGCATTGAGAGAATGGCATCAGCTTGGCGATCGCTCAGATCCAACTGCTCTTGTAGCTGCACTTTTGCGGTCGTGCCGTCGGGCGCATTTCGCAAAATGTCGATCACTTCATCCAGGTGAGACAGCGCCGTTAAGCGACCTTCGACAATATGAATCTGAGTTTCTGCCTTTTCTAGCTCGTGATTATAGCGGCGAGTCAGAGTGGTTTCACGAAAGCTGAGAAACTCTTGTAATAACTCTCGCAGGGTCATCTGCTTGGGTTGGTTGCCCGTCAACGCCAGCAAAATTGCGCCAAAGTTGTTTTGCAGAGCCGTTTGCCGATAGAGCGCACTGAGAATTTTTTGCGGATTGGCATCTCGACGCAACTCAACCACCACTCGGATGCCGTCGCGATCGCTCTCGTCTCGCAGGTCGCCGATGCCTTCAATCTTGCCCTGGTTCACCAGTTCGGCAATTTTTTCGATCATCGCCGCTTTGTTCACCTGAAACGGTAGCTCAGTGATGATGATCGCCGTCCGTCGATGTTTGCCTCGACCGACGGTGAGTTCTTCAATATTGGCAACTCCGCGCACGGGAATGCTGCCCCGACCCGTGGTGTATGCTTCGCGAATGCCTTCGATTCCTAGAATCTCGCCTCCAGTCGGAAAATCTGGGCCCGGAATCAACTCAAACAACCGAGCATCTGACAAATCGGGATTGTCGATCAAAGCCACCAACCCATCCACCACTTCGCCTAAATTGTGCGGCGGAATGTTTGTTGCCATGCCGACTGCAATGCCCGAACTGCCATTCAGCAACAAAATCGGCAACTGAGCCGGAAGCACGGTGGGTTCCTGCTGCGAGTTGTCGAAGTTGCCGACAAACTCGACTGTTGACTCTCCGATTTCAGTTAGTAAAGACTCGTTTCCGATCGCCGCCAGTCGCGTCTCGGTATATCGCATTGCCGCAGGTGGGTCGTTATCGACAGAGCCAAAGTTTCCGTGACCACCCAGCAACGGATATCGGCTCGAAAAGTCTTGCACCAACCGAACCAGCGCATCATAAACCGACTGGTCGCCGTGGGGGTGATATTTGCCCAACACGTCACCCACCACGCGGGCACATTTACGATAGGGGCGATCGGGGGTCAACCCCAACTCGTGCATTGCGTATAAAATCCTACGGTGGACAGGTTTAAGCCCATCTCGCACGTCAGGCAGTGCCCGCCCAACAATCACGCTCATGGCGTATTCTAAATACGACTGTTGCATCTCCGTATGCAGGGCAGTCGCAATCACCTGTCCTGCTGGAAGAATGTTTAACTGATTCGCCATGAGCCTTGTCCCTTCGTTCCGAACTTTACAAAAATTTGTTTTAATTTCAGTGTAGTCACTCTTATCACAGTTGCGCTCCCAGCAGCGTTATTAGCCCTTGTGTTTGACCACAGCCCCGTGACCCCGTGAGACTCGCCCAGAGAGGATAGCGCTTATGAAGACCGCTTTAATTGTGGAGGATGATTTGATCAATGCTCGTGTTTTCTCCAAGATTCTGACCAGTCGGGGCGGGTTAGCCGTCAAACATACCGAAGATGTGGCAGAAGTGATTCAAATTGCCCAGGCAGGAGAAGCGGATATCATCTTGATGGATGTGTCGCTGTCTAGAAGTGTTTACCAGGGTAAGCCGATGAATGGCATTCAACTCACTCAGCTTTTGAAGGCAGACCCCCAAACGGCGACGGTGCCGATCGTGCTAGTGACGGCTCACGCCATGGAGGGCGATCGAGAAAGCTTTCTCCAGCAGAGTGGTGCCGATGGTTACATCTCAAAACCTGTCATTGATCATCAATCTTTTGTCGATCAAGTGCTGGCACTCTTGCCTAATTCGTGACCGATCGCTTAGGACTCGCAAACCTCCGAGGTTTTGGTCAACCCTCCGATGCAAATACAGTAGTACTACTTTAAGTTAATTTTAGCAAGTTATGAAGGTAATTTTTTTGGCTGATCACCCTACAGAGAGGACTTTTTAGTGACTACTATTCTAATCGTGGAGGATGATCCGACGAATGTTCGCGTGTTTTCAAAGGTTTTAATCAAGCGAGGCGGATTGGCAGTCAGGCATACCGAAGACGTAACAGAAGTGCTGCAAATTGCCCAATCGGGAGAGGTGGCGCTGATTTTGATGGATGTCTCGCTAACGCGCAGTGTCTATGAAGGCAAAATGATGGATGGCATCAAGATCACCCGTCTTTTGAAGGCAAACCCGCTCACGATGAACGTGCCTGTGATTTTGTTGACTGCCTATGCAATGGAGGGCGATCGAGAAAAGTTTCTCAGCCAAAGCGGTGCAGATGACTATATCTCAAAGCCCGTGATTGATCACCAAGTTTTTGTGGATCAAATCAAAGCGCTATTGCCTTCTGAGAAAAACCCGTGATCTTAACGTGAATTCGACGACTTCGTTACCAGTCCATCGTGCCCCCTAAATCCCCCAAATTGGGGGACTTTGAATCGGAAATTTTGGCTTGAAGTCCTCCAGAATGGGGGATTTAGGGGGCAGAAGCCGCTGACAACGAAGCGAAAAAACTCGTTGAACTGACGTTAATTTTACGAGAGGATGAGGGCAATTCGAGAAATGGCAACAATGGAAGTTGTCTAGAGCGTCACGATCGCTGGTACAAAATCAACCGATTGCCATCGGGGTCATAAGCATAAATTTCTCTGCCGTGAGATGAGATGAGAATCTCTCCCGGTGGAGGATAGCCGAGTTGAGTCAGATGCTCGATCGCCGCTTCTAAATCTTTAACCTCTAGACATAAACTGATCGCAGGAAACGCGATCGAAAGAATCGGTTCATTTGGTTTGGGTTTATAAATTCCCAGTCGCAAGCCAGGAAGCTGGAACTCAGCGTAAACATTCGGAATAAGCGAAGTAGGTTGATCGAAAAGGTGACTATAAAACTCGATCGCTCGATCAAATTCACCTGCCGCCAAAGTTACCCACGCCGATCGACACGATAATCCCATACTCAAAATCTGAAGATCCGCTTATAGGCACAAGCAAAATTTGACGCAGACGCTAAATTAAAAGATGTCAAAGATCTGACTCATCCTTATAATCGAGGGTTTTTGCAATGACGGCTACACTCTCTGCACCTCAATCGATCGAATCCTGGTTAGGTGACGAAGCAGAAGACCTGCTGACCCACCAGGCAAAAGTTTCTAAAGATCTATTGCATTTACCCGGTTCAGATTTTATCGATCGAACTTTTGCTTATAGCGATCGCTCTCCGCAAGTGCTTCGCAGTCTTCAACAACTCTACTCGTTTGGACGTTTAGCAAACACAGGATATCTGTCAATCTTGCCCGTCGATCAGGGAATTGAGCATTCTGCGGGCGCATCGTTTGCTCCGAATCCGATTTATTTTGACAGTGAGAATATTTTGAAGCTGGCGATCGAGGCAGGCTGTAGTGCAGTCGCCACAACCTTGGGCGTTTTGGGCAGCGTCTCTCGTAAATATGCTCACAAGATTCCTTTGATCACTAAGCTTAATCACAACGAATTGCTGACCTACCCTAACCAGTTTGATCAGTTTATGTTTGCCTCCGTCGAGCAGGCTTGGAACTTGGGATCGGTGGCAGTCGGGGCGACGATTTATTTCGGTTCGCCTGAGTCGAGTCGGCAAATTCAAGAAGTCAGCCGCGCGTTTGCTCGTGCCCATGAATTAGGAATGGCAACGATTCTTTGGTGCTATCTCCGCAATCCCGCATTTAAGCAAGATAAAGACTATCACTTAGCGGCAGATTTGACGGGTCAGGCAAATCATTTGGGCGTGACGATCGAAGCTGACATCATCAAACAAAAACTGCCCGAAGTTAACAACGGGTATGGCGCAGTTGCCCAAGCGACGGGTAAAAGTTACGGCAAAACCGACAAGCGCGTCTATTCTGATCTGACGACTGATCACCCGATCGATTTGACTCGCTATCAGCTTCTCAATTGTTACTCAGGTCGCATCGGGTTGATTAACTCAGGTGGCGCATCAGGAAAAGCCGACTTTGCCGAAGCGATTCGCACCGCCGTGATCAACAAACGAGCGGGCGGAAGCGGCTTGATCTCTGGGCGCAAAACATTCCAGCGTCCTTTTGAGGAAGGCGTGAAGCTATTTCATCAAATTCAGGATGTTTATCTATCGCCCGATGTCACGATCGCGTGACACAACAACTCTTAAGGTTTGAGTTTTGGGTTAGAATCCACTATTACGATTTAAGACTGAGATACAGACGTTACGGCAAATTGTCTCGACGTGATTTCTGGTGTCTCAACGCACTCAAAACTCATAACTCAAAATCCTATGAAGCTGGCAGCACGGGTTAAGCAAGTGACTCCTTCTTTGACGTTGGCGATCGATGCAAAAGCAAAAGCAATGAAGCGAGACGGAATCGATGTCTGTAGCTTTAGTGCCGGAGAGCCAGACTTTGACACGCCAGATCACATCAAGTTAGCGGCAGTAAATGCCCTCAAGTCAGGCAAAACTCGCTACGGCCCGGCAGTGGGAGAGCCGATTCTGAGAGCGGCGATCGCCCACAAACTGCAAACCGATAATCAACTCGGCTACAGCGCTGAAAACATCATCGTCACCAATGGTGGCAAGCACTCGCTCTATAACCTGATGATGGCGCTGATCGAAGCAGGCGATGAAGTGATTATTCCGGCTCCCTTTTGGGTGAGCTATCCCGAAATGGTGAAGCTTGCAGAAGGAACTCCGGTGATCGTCCAGACCACGGCAGAAAGCGGCTATAAAATTACGCCCGACCAATTACGACAAGCGATCACACCCAAAACTCGTCTATTTATCCTCAATTCGCCCTCAAACCCGACGGGGATGGTTTACACCCCAGAAGAAGTTCGAGCGATCGCTGAAGTGGTGGTCGAAAAAAATATTCTCGTTGTCTCCGATGAGATCTACGAAAAGCTGCTCTATGACGGTGCCCAACATTTGAGCATTGGCGCAGTCAGTTCTGAAGTGTTCGATCGCACCATTATCAGTAGCGGATTTGCAAAAGCCTACTCAATGACAGGATGGCGAGTGGGCTATTTAGCGGCTCCGTTAGAAATCCTCAAAGCTGTCAGCATGATTCAAGGACACAGCACCTCTAACGTGTGTACGTTTGCTCAATATGGGGCGATCGCCGCTCTCGAAGGCCCACAAGATTGTGTTGAGCAGATGCGCCTCGCCTTTGCCGAACGTCGCCAAGTCATTTTTGATCTGGTGAATACGATTCCTGGTTTAACGTGTTTAAAGCCTGATGGTGCTTTCTATATTTTCATCAACATCAGCAAATTAGGGATGTCGTCGCTTGAATTCTGCGATGGACTGTTAAGCGAACAGCAAGTCGCGGCGATTCCTGGCGTTGCGTTTGGGGCAGATGATCACATTCGGCTGTCTTATGCGACGGATATGACGACGATCGATCGAGGTATCGATCGTTTGTCCACCTATGTGAAGTCAAGATTTTAGGGAGCCGCACGAAAACAAAATTTCAAGCTTCGAGTGAGATCTGTCAGTCTTTGAAATCGAAGCTGGCATTTAATCAAGCAGTAACAAGAGTTTTGAATGAAGTTATCCTTGAAAAAAGTCTTGCCCTCATAGCTATTCAAAATGTCGAAGCAGAAATATGACTGGAAACGGTTCTGGTGCCCTCGGTCAGGTAGTATTAACCTGGCTGATGGTGGCTATTTGTACGATCCAGACGCAGAATGGGGCAAGGCATATAATCCGGATCTAGTGACATCAGAGGCGATTGCTGATGTTCCATGCCTGGTTTTATTAGGGGAGCCAGGTATCGGAAAGTCTCAGGAATTAGAAAGCCTAAAAATCTTTACAGAAAATAAGGTTTGCGATACTAGCCAAGTCTTAGAACTTAATCTCCGATCCTGTACGAATCTAAAAAATGATCTATTCAAGGATGAAACTTTTATTGATTGGTTAGGGAATACTTATCACCTCTATTTATTTCTGGATAGCCTGGATGAGGGACTTTTGAGTATCCCAACTCTATCGACAGGTTTAATTGATGAGCTTAAGAAACAGAAGTATCGGAATCATATTAATCGTCTTCACCTTCGCCTAACGTGTCGGACATTTGTATTTCCGGAAATCCTAGAAGAAGGATTGAAAAAGCTTTGGCAAGAAAATCAGGTTGAAATTTATGAACTAGCTCCGCTTCGTCGTGTAGACGTTATTGAAGCTGCGAAAGCTGAGAGATTTTCAACTGATGATTTTCTAAAGGAAGTTGGACAAAAGGATGTTGTACCCCTAGCAATAAAACCAATCACTCTGGAATTTCTACTGAATACTTACCGTCGTCACGATGGTCAATTCCCTTCTAATCAGAAACTTCATGAACTCTATCTTGAGGGATGCAAACTTCTCTGCGAGGAAGTTAGCCTGAGTCGTCGAAGTTCAAGCCAAATAGGCAACCTCGATAGTGACCAACGTCTAATTGTTGCGGCTCGAATTGCGGCTATCACAATCTTTGCCAATCGATTTGCTGTATGGACTGAAGTTGATCAAGGAGATGTGCCCACTGAAGATGTACTTCTTCAAGCGTTGCATCATGGTTATGAAAATGCTAGTGGAAAGGAATTTGGGATTACCAGAGAAACAATTCAGGAAGTTTTAGATACTGGTTTATTTTCGTCCCGTGGACGGCATCGAATGGGATGGGCACACCAAACCTACGCTGAGTTTTTGGCTGCCTGGTATCTTGCACAGCACAAAATATCTCTAAAGCAAGTAATAAAATTAATCTTTTCATCTGAAGATTTAGATCATAAGCTAATCCCTCAACTTCATGAAACTGCCGCATGGCTGTCCAACACGAGACTGGATGTTTTTCAGGAAATCATCAAAACTGATCCAGATGTTCTTTTGCAAAGTGATGTGCCGACTGATGCAAATGTCAGATCATCAATTGTGGATAACTTATTGACACAGTACGAAGAGGAAAAATTATTTGATCGAGATAGAAATAACTATCGTAACTATGAGAAGCTCAAGCATCCCGGATTGGCTGATCAATTGCGTCCTTATGTCTGTGATTCCGGTAGGCAGATTGATGCGCGAGATCTAGCGATCGACATCGCTGAAGTCTGCGAAATCTCTGAGCTTCAGGAAGAATTAGCAAATCTTGCTCTTGATTCATCACAATCGATTCATTTAAGAGTTCGTGCAGCAAAAGCTATTTGCTCTGTTGGCGATGTAGATACAAGGTTAAAGCTAAAGCCTCTAGCTGTCGGGCAACTTTTAGAAGATGAAGACGATCGACTTAAGGGATATGCTCTTCAGGCACTTTGGTCAGATCATCTGACAGCAGAAGAATTGTTTCAAGCTCTGACTCCGCCTAAGAAGGGAAATTTTTTAGGAGGATATCAGATGTTTCTTTACTATGAACTGGTTCCACATCTCCAACCATACGATTTAGTAGCTGCCCTCAAATGGCTTGCTTTGCAAGGTGTTAGATGCTTCGGGCACCCATTTGGAAGACTTGGAGATGCCATTCTTCTAAAAGCATGGGAAAGCTTTGACTTGCCTGGAGTAGCAGAGAGCTTTACTAAAGTAGCTCTAGTGCAGTGGAGGGAGTATCAGAGCATCATCGCTGCTGATGACAAGCTACAGCGAGAATTTGAATCATCGCTTTTGAACGACAGCAAAAAACGACGCACCCTAATTGAGCAAGCAGTTTTAACTAGTTTAGAAACAAAAGAAGGTCTACCTTTTCTATTAAGTTCCTTGACTGAAAATGTTTTAGTTTCAGAAGACGTTTTTTGGATGCTTGAAAAACTTCAGAATTCCAATTGTGAAAAGGATCAGAAAATTTGGACTCAACTGGTAGAGTGGAGCTTTAATCGTCAAGATGCAAAGCAGATAGATGCAATCCTCATAGCCACTCAAAGCAACAAAGTTTTGCAAGAAGCCTTTGTCTCTTATTTTGAGCCAATCGAACTCGATTCAACTCAAGCTGGGGAACTGAGAACTGATCACTTCAGAAAGCAAGAAATGCAAGATCGCAGACAAAACCCTCCCTCGCTAGAGCCATCCCCTAAAGAAAGAGTGCTACTACTTTTAGAAAAGTTAGAGTCTGGAGATTTATCTGCTTGGTGGCATCTTAATATGGAAATGACTCTGAAGCTTGACAGTAAACACTATAGTAATGAGTTTGAATTAGATCTAACTAACCTTCCTGGATGGCAAGATGCAAGCAAACCTACTCGAATAAGAATTCTTGAGTGTGCAAATAAGTACGTTCAACAAAAAGATGATATAGATTATAAATGGATAGGAACAAACACTTTCGATCGACCAGCCTTAGCAGGTTGCAGAGCTTTACAGTTAATTTTGAAAGAGACTCCAGACTCTATAAAGTATTTCTCGTCTGAGATATGGAAAAAGTGGGCACCTATTATTATTGCTACCCCTAGTAGTAGCCAATATGAAGCCTCTTATTTAGAGCTAGTCAAGATTGCCTATCTGAATGCTGCTGAAGAATCCATCAAGACCCTAATAGTTCTCATTGACAAAGAGAATCGGGAGCATGACTATCTATTTGTGATCGATCGCTTTGAGCAGTGCTGGGATGAACGATTAAAGTCAGCTTTATTAGCAAAGGCTAAAGATCCTGTACTTAAACCTAAATGTATTGGACAGCTACTCGAAAAGCTGCTTAAGCAAGGATTGACTGAAGCTAGAAACTTCACGAAGTCCCTAATTTCTTTTCCACTACCATTAGCTGAGGATGAACGTGAAAAGACCCTGATTGCCGCTAAAGTGCTTATTGAAAATCCAGATCCATCTAGCTGGTCATTCATTTGGGCATTAATTCAGAAAGATTCATCGTTTGGTCGTGAAGTTCTCGAACTGGCTGCCTACCATCACTCATATGGGATTCAGCTAAATCTGACTGAAACACAACTGGCTGACTTGTACGCTTGGCTAGTTCATCAATATCCTTACGATGAAGATTCAGACTACAGTAATGATGGCGGTGTCCATGATGTGACGGCTAGAGATGGTATGGCGAGGCTGAGAGACAGCGTTTTGTCACAACTAAAAGAACGAGGGACACTTCAGGCATGTGCTGAGATTCAACGCCTTATACAGGAATTACCGGACATCGCTTGGCTCAGAAAAACGTTACTTGATGCTCAAACGAGTATGCGGCGTAAAACTTGGCAACCTCCAACACCAGAAGAAATTCTTCAGCTTGTGGCTAGTCAAAAGCCTTCTAACTCGGAGTTGTACAATCAGCTTGACAAAATAGATCTGAGGACACAAAAAATGGCAGATGAACCTAAAGTTGATCAAAGCATTCATATTACAGGTTCCAAGGTAAATGGAGCCGTCACTACAGGTAGCAACAATATCGAAAATAAAATATATCCTTCTAATGCTGAGAAAGGATTCGACTGGAAATTTTGGCTTTCGATAACCACAACTGTCACAGTCGCACTAATCTCTATAGTCGCTAGTGGAGTATTTAATGACGAAATCAAGAAATTTTTGTTTAACCGAGATACATCCCCTCGTGTTGAGCAGAAGCTAGAGAGATAAACCAGCTAAAGAGTTTATAGTTATGCAAATCACGATCGACCTACCGCCAGATTTGGAACAAGACCTGATCCGTCAAGCGGCGCAATCTGATGTTCCACTTCAAACCTTAATTCTGCAAGCCCTGCGTCGGATCATTCAAACGCCATCTGTTTCCACTTCTCAATGGTCGGAGGCTATCTTGTCCTATGAAGGAATCCCTGATTTCCCTGCACTTGACTCTTACCGCAACGAACTCCTTCCGCCCAGTGAACCGGAGCTATTCTGATGCGATATCTACTCGATACTTGCGTCATCAGCGATTTCATCAAGGGTGAAACTGGCACTAAAGCTAGACTCAAGCAAACTCCACCTGTTGATATTGCCGTTTCTGTAATTACGGTCATGGAGTTGCGCTATGGCTTGGTACTCAATCCGCAACGTGCCCAGAAAGTCGAGCCGACGATCGCCAGTTTTCTATCTTCTGTCACAATTCTCCCCTTCAGATCTGTAGAAGCTGAACAAGCGGCTCAGATTCGTGCTGCTCTTAAATCTCAAGGACAGCCGATTGGTGCTTACGATGTCTTGATTGCGGCTACTGCACTTCAACATAGCTTGCTCATGATCACGGCAAACCAACGAGAGTTTGATCGAGTTCTTGGTCTACAGACTGAGAATTGGCGACAGCCTTAGAAGATTGGGTGATTCAAACCCCAGATCAACAACAGCACTACACCAAAAAGTACGCTCAAGGCAACGGGTTAACTGCGTTCGGTGAGTACGATCGTCAGTTAACTTCTTTTTTGTGTTGGGGCGGCACGAAGAATCGATCGATTAGCAGCAAGCAATAGTCAGGGTTCGTACTGATAATGAGGGTAGCTCTGCAAGGGTTGCCTATTCGAGTGAGGTTACAATCAAAGCTGTACCTGCATCTGTTAAACCCTCGTGAGCCAAATTCTGACTTTAGAATTAAGTGAACAGGCGACCATACACAGATTACGGTGTCGCTTAAGAACCACCCACCACCGCAATCAGACGACGTTCTCGATCGGCAACAAATTCTAAACACGCTCTAATGTCTTCCTCTGTCAACTCTGGAAAGTCATCTAAAATTTCTGCATGAGACATTCCTGCCGCCAGCCAGCCCAACACGTCATACACAGTAATTCGCATTCGCCTAATACAAGGCTTCCCACCCCGTTTTCCCGGTTCGATCGTAATAATATTTCGATAGCTCATAGCAATAAGATATTTACTTCTTCGCGGTTTTGAATCGTTCTTTTGCCGCCTCAAACGATTCTCGCATCACTGACTGAATTCGCTTTGGATCGGGCGTATTTCCGCCCAACAAATCTCCAAAATAAACACACGCCGTTTCCCCTAATGCCCAGGTGTAAGTCGTTGCCCAAGATGCCGCAATCACACTGCCAAAACCAGGAATAAATTTGATTAACTCACGCCCGATCGCTTGAGCCACAAATCCCCCGGCGATCGCGCTCACCAATCCCCCCGCCTGAGACGGACTGAGGACTTGTCCATAAATTTGTCCCAACAGTCCCACCATTGAGGCTTGTAGCGCCGTGAGAACGGGCATCGTCGCCAAAGGTAACGGCACCGCAGCCAAAGCACCCGCCATAACTGAGAAGGGCAAAATGTAGCGTCGCCCCGCTTCTCGGTAAAGATTGCTAATTTGTTTTCCGGCTTCTCGATCGCTCAATAACTGCGATATCGTCCGGGCTTCTGCTTCGGGCAGCAAGTCTGCTAGCGAATCAGCCAGCGCTTCTAAGCCGTAAAACATTGGCGTAAATTCATCTTCTTCTAGCGTGAAGTCGATGAGGACAGCGCGATCGAACAATCCCTCAAATCCACGCTGCAATTCTGCAAATGCTCGATTCACGTCTTCATAGTCAGGCGGATAGTTAGGGTGATTCATCACATCCGCAGGGTAAAGCTCGTGCAGACACGTTACCGCCAATAGACAAGGCACTTCAGGATGCTGCTGTCGGATCTGACTCGCAATTTGTCTTAGAGTATCGGTGGCAAAGTCATTAATTTTCACCGTCAAAATTAAGATTTTCGCCCGTGTTTCCCCTCGTCCTTTTGCTGCCTTGCCTTCAATCTCTTCAACTAACTCCTGAATCACCTCGTTAGTTTCCTGGGTTCCGTCTCCCAGACCTACGGTGTCTGTAAAAACCAACAGTGGCAAATCATCAGTCGGATAGCTATAACGTTGTGTGTATTGAGTGTGAGGTCGAAACCCTTGCCCAATGATTTCAGTCGAAACGCCTGTTAAACCGCGCACGATCGAACTCTTACCCGCTTGGGGTTTGCCAATCAAAAGCGCTTCGGTCGTCGGCAACTCTGCCCTGATTTTTTTGAGAATCTCAGCAATCTCAGCTTCGTCAACGCTAAACCATCCGGTAACCGTCTGTGCAACCTGCTGCACTGGGATTGCCTGACTCAAAGTTGAGGGGACATTCCCCAAAAAGTCCCGCGCTTTGTCAAACCAATTTTGAGCAATTTCCGACTGAGGAGACTCATCAGCCTTTTGAAGCGTGCTAGAAGATTGATTTTTGTCTTCGGGTTGCTCAGTCATGATCGTCTAGAAGTTCCGCAAAAAGCGACTTCTCAAACTTATCGCATCTTGCTCTCTGTTGATAGACAAGGGAACCGAACCCATTGAACGAGTTTTCCGCTCACGATCGACGCTTTCTAAGCCTCTTCGCGAGGTTCGCCACCCGGAGACGACCGATAGAGCGCGTCTAGCTGCTCACGAGCGTCTTCTACGGTCATTGAGCGCATGACTAAAAGCGGCTCGTTGATCAGCTTGCCGTTGTCGTCTAGCAACTCAGGGTGAGGCACCCGTGTGCGAGAAGACATGGGGCGAGAGGGATCATAGCTTCTCGGCGCATAGTGTCGCTGCGAGTCAGCCCCTAGCGTCAACAGGTTGCGAATCAGATTTCCGATCGCCAAAAAAGCGAGCAGGGTGAAAGCCAAAATGTAAATCAAATGCAATATCATAGCGCCTCTCTACTGAACCACGCCGACTTAAATGGGTAAAAATCAAAGCTGCATTGACGTTGAGGCAACCCTGTCTTCTCAAATATTTTTGCGGCAAACCTCATCGTCAGTCCTAAAGTTTTATGCAAACCCTTTAAAAATTAATCTTTATATCTAATCATCGCTCATAGTCTCTCAGATTTCTCGTTCTTGTCACATCTCTTTTTAGACGGACTTGTCTGAGCGCAGTCGCATTCTCACCTGCCAGCATTCTGTGACTAATTGATGCCAGGTCATGAGCATAGAAGTCTCAACACCCACCTGTCCGCCAGTCAATTTTAGGAGGGTTTGTGTGGTGCTAACTTCTTTCTGAGCTTGGGTTACCCGCATGAGAATGTCTGCTTGCTGCTCGTCTTTGAGAAAGGGAATCGTTTCAGATTCAAAAAGGGTGCGCGATCGCCCAAACCAATATTGAAAGTCTTCTAACAAAGGCTCTAAAACAGTCTTTAATAAATCTGACTCTGGCAAATTAGAGTTAAACATAGGTCAAAAACATCTTGGAAATTGTCAGGATTCTCTAAAACTGTTTACATTTCGCAATGTTTTCTCATCTTACTCGGAAATTGTCTCTCTGCAACATTCATCGCGATCGGATCGGTAAGATGGATAGAGTTATCATCCAGCACGACTCATGCCTGCCGAACAATCTTCTAATCAGCCCGAAAAAATCTATTTGCCTCGCACCAGCGAATCCGATGCGTTAAAAAAAATTCGCCATACGGCTTCTCACGTCATGGCAATGGCGGTGCAGAAATTGTTTCCGAAGGCGCAAGTGACGATCGGGCCCTGGATCGAAAATGGCTTTTACTACGATTTTGATAGCCCTGAGCCGTTTACCGAAAAAGACTTGAAGGCAATCAAAAAGGAGATGATCAAGATCATCAACCGCAAATTGCCTGTGACTCGCGAAGAAGTCAGTCGCGAAGAAGCCGAACGCCGGATTAGAGCAGCCAACGAACCCTACAAACTAGAAATTTTAGAAGGCTTGCAGGAGCCGATCACGATCTACCATGTGAGCGATCAGTGGTGGGACTTGTGTGCGGGGCCGCATTTGGAAAACACTGCTGAATTGAAGGCAGACGCGATCGACCTTGAAAGCGTCGCTGGGTCCTATTGGCGCGGAGACGAAACTAAAGCCCAGCTTCAACGGATATACGGCACTGCCTGGGAAACGCCTGAACAGTTGACAGAATATAAGCGCCGCAAAGAAGAGGCTCTCAAGCGCGACCACCGCAAACTGGGTAAAGAACTCGGACTGTTTATCTTCTCGGATCTCGTCGGGCCCGGTTTGCCGATGTGGACTCCGAAAGGAACGGTGCTGCGATCGACCCTCGAAGATTTCCTGAAACAAGAACAAACTAAGCGCGGCTATCTGCCTGTCGTTACGCCCCACATTGCCAGAGTTGATCTGTTTAAAACCTCTGGGCACTGGCAGAAATATCAAGAAGATATGTTCCCGCTGATGGCAGACGATGACGAATCTCGCGCCGCAGAACAAGGTTTTGTGATGAAGCCGATGAACTGCCCGTTTCACATTCAGATTTATAAGAGTGAGTTGCGATCGTATCGAGAACTCCCGATGCGACTGGCGGAGTTTGGCACAGTTTATCGCTACGAGCAATCGGGTGAATTGGGTGGCTTGACCAGAGTGCGCGGCTTCACGGTGGATGATTCTCACCTATTTGTCACGCCCGAACAGCTCGATTCAGAGTTTCTCAACGTGGTGGACTTGATTCTGTCAGTTTTCAAGAGTCTGCAACTCAAGAACTTTAAGGCGAGGTTGAGCTTCCGCGATCCAACATCTGATAAATACATTGGCTCTGATGAAGCTTGGGAAAAAGCACAAGGTGCGATTCGTCGGGCGGTCGAGACGCTAGGAATGAACTACTTTGAGGGCATCGGTGAAGCGGCGTTTTACGGACCCAAACTAGACTTTATTTTTAGCGATGCGCTCGATCGAGAGTGGCAACTCGGCACTGTCCAGGTTGATTACAACCTACCCGAACGGTTTGATCTGGAATATGTCGCTGAAGACGGCACTCGCAAACGTCCCGTGATGATTCACCGTGCGCCGTTTGGTTCGTTAGAGCGTCTAATCGGCATTCTGATCGAAGAATATGCGGGAGATTTCCCCTTGTGGTTAGCTCCGATTCAAGCTCGGTTGCTGCCTGTAAGCGAAGAGTTTATGCCCTTCGCCCAGCAAGCTGTTGATCAGATGAAAGCTCTTGGCATTCGGGCTGAGGTTGATTTGAGTGGCGATCGTTTGGGCAAAATGATCCGCAATGCTGAGAAAGAAAAAATCCCTGTCATGGCGGTGGTTGGTGCCAAAGAGGTCGAAGCCAATGCCTTGAGCATTCGGACTCGTGCGTCAGGTGAGTTGGGTTCGTTGCCCGTCTCTGAAGTGCTAGAACGGGTGAAGGGCGCGATCGCAAACTACACCGATTTCTAGCCTAAGATTTCTAGCCTAAATTAATACCGATTTGATTGACGCAACAGATCCGCATGAGAACACAGATTGGGTAGGGGCATGGCACTGCCGTACCCTCTCACGATCGTTATCCAATCAGATTCATTTCACAATTCAAGGCGATCGAAGTCAACCTATTGTGTTGTTTTTGCACGGATTTTTGGGCAGTTGTGACGACTTTGACGCGATCGTGCCGCTACTTTTAGATCAGTTCTGCTGCTTGAGCATAGACTTGCCAGGTCACGGCAAAACTCAGGTTAATGAAGAAGATTACACGATGCCAAACACGGCAAAATTAATCGTCAATCTTCTCGATCGTCTGAATATTTCTCAATGCCATTTAATTGGTTATTCAATGGGCGGCCGATTGGCGTTGTACTTAGCGTTGCAGTTTCCCGATCGTTTTCTAAAAGCAGTGTTGGAGTCTGCATCTCCCGGACTGAAAACTGAATCGGAGCGCTTGGCACGAAAACAACACGATGCAAAGCTTGCCGATCGCTTAGAATCCGATTTTTCAGCGTTTTTAGCTGATTGGTATGAGCAGCCGTTATTTCGATCGTTTCAGCAGCATCCAAAGTTTGAGCAAATTGTCCAGCAACGCTTGCAAAATCGACCATCAGAGCTTGCAAAATCGCTGCGTCATCTAGGCACAGGTGAACAGCCGAGCTTGTGGAATCGGCTAAAGATTCATCGAAATCCGCTATTGCTGTTGGTGGGAGAACGCGATCGTAAGTTCATCACAATCAATCAAGAGATGGTGAATGATTGTAAAGTCGCTCAACTCAAAGTTATTCCCAATACGGGGCACAATATTCACGTTGAAGATCCTCAAATTTTTGCCAATTGCGTTCGCAACTTCTTGCAGGATTTTGGTGAAATGTCCCGATTGGCGATCGCCCTTAGCGAATAGCTATCAATCTAGGCACTAATGTATTAAAACTACTAGGTACTAAGAAAGCCAGCACTAGACGCGATACGATATAGTACAATTGCACTATATTCAAAGTCGGCAAGCTTTATGCATAAAACCGGGGAACTCCAAGTAAAAAGTACAGTTCTCTGGAGAAGACTACCGCGATGCTGGTTGAGTTAGCCTAGCCGTCCATCTATAACCCCTAAACGCTGGAAGCCAAAATCATGCAGTTGAAACCCTTCGCCCGTGCTGCGATGCGCTATCCCCTTACCAGAGTTCTTCTCGCGACTAGCATTTCACTGGCTGTAATTTTGCCCACTTGGGCCCGTCCGGCAATGCTGACCGCGAATCTTGCCACTAGCCAGATCAACGTGCGGCTTAACCCTTCCACGCAGTCAGGCATTGCCTATTCTGGCTATGCGGGCGATCGGGTAGACATTCTCAAACAAACCCAAGCCTCTGATGGCTACACCTGGTATTATGTAACGTTTGATCATTTTGGTGCTAAGGGTTGGGTGAGAGGCGATTTAGTCAGTCCGATCGCCAGCGCTCCGTCGCCAAGTGTGAAAAGCCCAGCCGTCTTAAAGCAACCTTCACCTGCGATCGCGGTTATTCCTGAAACTCGCCCTGTCCGACCTTCGAGTGGAGAGTTCACGTCAAAACAGATCAATTATTTTCTAGAAATTGCACTAGGGGCTGAGTTTTCTCAGTCGGGCAGCGCCTCTAAGATTCGCAAATGGCAAGGAGACGTGAGAATTCAATATCTTGGGTCGCCCACGACTGAAGATTTGAAGACGCTGAATTCTGTGATTAGCGAAGTCAATGAGTTGACCAATGGTGGAATTCACTTGCAATTGGTCGAACAGCCTTGCTGCACCGGAGGTGTTCGCAACCCCAATATCACGATTCATTTTGCACCCGAATCGCAATTTAGTCAGCTAGAACCAAACTATCAACCCGGCAATTATGGATATTTTTGGACGCGGTGGGACGCAAACAACCGAATTTATAACGCTAACGTTTTAATTACAACTACAAAAGTCACTCAAAAAGAGCGATCGCACCTGATTCGAGAAGAACTCACCCAATCATTGGGTCTGATGCAAGACTCATTCAAATATGCCGAAAGCGTGTTTTATCAGCCGTGGACAGATGTCACGCAATATTCGGAGATTGACCGATCGCTAATCCGAATGCTTTATGATCCCAAAATCTCTTCAGGCATGACTCAAGCTCAGGTAATGAATGTGCTAAACACGCGTCAAGCTCAACAGAGATAGTTTGCCTCTGAATAAGGGGAGCAGACACTCCCCTTTCGCCTTTCTAACTAAGCTTAATCCTCAGCAAAAATGTACTTATACAACTCGCTTGGATCGGGTTCAGGACTGTCTAGCGCAAACTCAACCGCCTCATCAATCTCAGCCTGAATTTCTTTCTCAATATCCTTTAGCGTTTGTTGGTCTGCCAGATTTTGCTCTAGCAAGTAAGCCGCAAACTTCTTGATCGGATCACGAGCCAACCACGCCTCTTTTTCGTCTTTCGATCGCAGCTCATCGGGGTCTGCCAACGAGTGACCTCTAAAGCGATAAGTCAAACACTCAATCAGTGTCGGGCCTTCTCCCGCACGGGCACGCGCTACGGCTTCTTGAGCGATCGCTCTCACTGCCAGCACATCCATGCCGTCCACCTCATATCCTGGTAGCCCAAACACACTGGCTTTTTTATAGATTTCTTGCTGAGAGGTGGCACGTTCATGAGCCATGCCGATCGCCCATTTATTATTCTCGACGACAAAGAGAATCGGCAGTTTCCAGAGTGCCGCCATATTCAAGCACTCAAAGAATTGACCGTTGTTAGTAGTGCCATCGCCAAAGAATGCAGCCGTCACTTGATCAAAGCTTTCATCGCCCAAGGCTTCACGACGATATTTTGACTGAAACGCCGCACCCAACGCGACGGGAATGCCTTCCCCAATAAAAGCAAAACCACCTAGTAATTTATGTTCTGCTGAAAACAAGTGCATCGAGCCGCCGCGCCCTTTGCTGCAACCCGTCGCTTTGCCAAACAACTCTGCCATCACGTTGCGGGCAGGAACGCCAGCACTGAGCGCATGAACGTGATCGCGGTAGGTGCTGCAAACATAGTCTTGACCGGGGCGCATTGCTTGAATCACCCCGGTCGAAACGGCTTCTTGCCCGTTATAGAGGTGAACGAAGCCAAACATTTTGCCTCGATAATACATCTCAGCGCACTTGTCTTCAAAAAAGCGCCCTAAGATCATATCTCTATAAAGGATCAGCCCTTCTGATTGGGTGACTTGGGCAGAAGTTGATTGAATTGTCGGAAACGTTCTTTCCTGTACCATGCGCTTTTAGATTCCTTGCTGCAATACCCAAACTGGACAATGATCCGAACCTGATAATTTATGATCGCGAAGCAAACGTTCTTCGGCATTAGTGCAAGACAGACTCTCTACTCAAGCGCTCTTCATCAAATGCTAAAAATCACTTCACGATCGAGCGCATCACAGAGTTCAGCAATAATAATTTAGTTTAAAATACCGTTCTGATGGGTCACAGATCAAATTATAAAGGGTCAAACCTGATCACAGAGGCTTACAAAACTCAAGAATCTACTTTTTCACTAAGCTGATAGTGCTTCTACGAGGGTTGAGAAACGATTGTTGCCAAGAATACTTAATCTCTGAGTTTTTCTTGAGTAGGCTGCCGACTTTGCATCTACGGGGTATGATGACATTCAACTGATTATTGTCCGGGTTCTCGTCACTTAATTATTGCTCACTGCTGGGGAAGTCAACCGTGCGTATTTCGCTCGATTATTATCGGATTCTGGGTCTACCCATCCAGGCTACTGCCGACCAGCTAAAGCAGGCGCATCGCGATCGCGCCCTGCAACTCCCTCGCCGTGAGTATTCTGAAGCGGCGATCGCGGCGCGTCGTCAGTTGCTTGATGAAGCCTATTCAGTGCTGTCAAAACCAGAGCAACGTCAAAACTATGATGCCAGCTTTCTAGCCAGCCCTTATGAGGTCGATCACAGTCAGCCAGACCTGGCGCAGACTGATGAGATCGCCCACCCGGATGCTCGATCGCCCAGCATTGAGATTCAAGACAAACAATTGATCGGGGCGCTACTGGTCTTGCAAGAGCTAGGCGAATATGAACTAGTTCTAAGATTAGGTCGCCCTTATCTCAGTAGCGGCAACGCCAACTTAAAAGATGGACGCTTTGGCGACCCCAGAATTGTTTTATCTGATATTGTCTTGACGGTGGCGCTGTCTTGTCTTGAGCTAGGTCGCGAACAGTGGCAGCAAGCACAATATGAAAACGCGGCTGAAGCATTAGAAACGGGACAAGAGCTTTTGCTGAGAGAAGGATTATTTTCTAGTGTTCGGGGTGAGATTCAGTCAGACCTCTACAAGCTGCGCCCCTATCGAATTTTAGAACTCCTCGCATTGCCTGATCAAGACTCGATCGAGCGCCGCAACGGTTTGCGGCTGCTGCGAGATATGCTGCGCGAGCGAGGCGGCATCGACGGCACAGAAAATGACCAGTCTGGGTTAAGCATTGATGACTTTTTGCGATTCATTCAACAGTTGCGCGGCTATCTAACTGCCGAAGAACAGCAGACCTTATTTGAAGAAGAAGCGCGTCGCCCGTCGGCGGTTGCCACCTATCTTGCAGTTTACGCACTGATGGCACGAGGCTTTGCAGAGCAGCAACCCGCGCTGATTCGTCGAGCAAAACTGATGCTGATGCGCTTGGGCAGTCGGCAAGATGTGCATTTAGAACAGTCAGTCTGTGCGCTGCTATTAGGGCAAACCGAAGAAGCGAGTCGAGCGTTAGACCTCAGTCAAGAATATGAACCTCTTGTGTTTATTCGGGAGAATTCTCAAGGGGCACCCGATTTATTGCCAGGGCTGTGTCTCTATGCCGAACGTTGGCTTCAAGATGAAGTTTTCCCGCACTTCCGTGACCTGTCAAAACAGCACGTCTCCCTCAAAGACTACTTTGCCAACGTGCAAGTTCAAGAATATCTCGAAGAGTTGCCCGCCGAATCTGAGTCAGCCGAGTGGACGGCTCAACAGCAATGGAATCGACGCGGAGCCGTTTCTCAAACGATCGCGGCTCAACCTGCTGAAATCGCAACTTCTAGCGGGCGACCCATTCGCTCTGCTCAAGTTCACGAGATGGACGTGGATCGGTCTCGCAATGCCACTGCTACTCTGTCAGCCGCCTCTGGCATTGCAACCCTGCCCAACGCCGAGCAGATTGCCAATCTCTCACCCGAAGGGGGCTTAAATTCTTCTGATCAACGCCCTCGATCGAGCGGCGATCGCCAACGCGGAAATCTCGACAACGGCTATCGCGTCCCTGACGCAGACGATCTGCCGCCGCGTCGCGGTGAGGGTCAGCCTGCAAAAACCAAGCGTCGTAAAGGGCTTCCTCTCCCTCTGCTCTTGTTCGGGATCTTTGCGGTTGGGGCACTGGGCTTTTTGTTGTTTCGATCGGTGAAGTTTCTCACCTCTAAATCTACTGACGATCAGCTATTGGTGCAGCTTGACCAACCTGTGATCCCGATTCCGACTCAGACAGCCGCATCACCGCTCTCTGGCGAAATGAATCAAGCGACGGCGCAACGAGTTTTAGAGTTTTGGTTAGACGCAAAGAAAGACGCAATGGGGCAAACTCACACCGTTGAGAAACTGACTCAAGTTTTAGCCGAACCCAAACTCGCTGAGTGGCGCAAAAATGCTGAAGAAGCAAAGCGAGAAAACTGGTACAAACAATATGAACACACTGTAAAAGTGGATACAGTTGAGGTTAGCCCAACGAATCCTGGTCAAGCCACTGCTAACGCGACGATCGCTGAAGTGACTAAATACTATGAAGGTGAACAACTCGCAGACACCAAAACCGACAACCTGCAAGTGCGCTATTCGCTAGTGCTGCAAGATAATCAGTGGCGTATTAAAGATTGGCAAGTTCTATAAGGTTAGCGTTAACCATTTCATTACATTTTTTGTGGTGGAATGATTAAAGAAAATTTAGAATCTAAAAGGAACGCTTCTGGGGGCATCTGTGGGGAATTCCCATTATTAATTTGGCATGGTCGAAACTCTGCTCCACGCCTATACGCCTCTGATCTTCTGGACGGGGCTAGGGATTCTATCTTTTCGATTTGTGCCTCAAACGCTTCCCCACTTACTGGGCCGCAGCTTATATTGGGTCGGCGTTCCCTGGCAAATCTTTGCTCTAGCACGGCAAACTGACTTCTCTCATCAAGCGGGACTGGCTCCTGCCGTAACGCTGGCAACTCTGGGAACTGGCTTAATTTTGGCTTGGTCAGCGCTGCAAGCATTAAGTTTTTGGCTGAAGCAAGACGGCTTTCAAGAGCATGAGAATCAGGGAAAACAGTTACGATCGTGGCTTCCCCCGCTCGATCGCCCTCAGCAAGGCACTTTTGTGATTGCTAGTATGCTCGGCAACACTGGCTTTGTGGGCTTGGGGATCATTCCAGCCTTGCTGAATGCAGGCGATATGAGTTGGGCGATTTTTTTTAGCGTCACTCAAAATCTCGTCGGCACTTATGGCATTGGGGTCTTAATCGCCAGTTATTATGGGCGGTCAGCTCAACCCAATCATTGGTGGCTACTGCTCCGTGATGTGCTGCTGGTGCCTTCACTTTGGGCCTTTACGATCGGCTATCTTACTCAGTCTATTCCCTTCCCCGATCTGGCAGAATTAGCCATCGACTCGTCACTTTTGTTTGTGATCCCCGCATCCTTTTTGTTAATGGGAATGCGATTAAGTCAGCTTCAAGGCTGGAGGAGTCTGAGAACTGCCCTGATTCCGGTAACGCTCAAAATCATGGTTTTGCCAAGTTTAGTCGCATTGGGAACCACCCTTTTAGGACTCTCTGGTGATTCTCGTTTATCACTCGTTTTAATGGCAGGAATGCCTAGCGCCTTTGCAAGCCTGATCTTGTCAGAAGAATATAATCTCGATCGAGATCTTGCCTCCAGCAGCATTGCTTTAAGCACGATCGGGCTTTTGCTAGTGATCCCGCTCTGGTTATCTCTCTTTGGAGGGTAGCAACCTCTAAAAACAAAGAAAATGTATCGATCCATACTGGCGATCCGATTAATGTTACGATTTGGGTGGAAAGAATTTGCATCCAGCACCCATATGCCAACCGCGTTAACGGCAGAATCTAAAAACGCTCAACCCAATATGAAATTGGGTAGGCTGCTCATTGTTGAAGATGAAGACTTGATTCGTGACACGATCGCGCTGACCCTGAGTGAAGAAGGCTATGAAGTGCTGACAGCGGCAGATGGTCGCAGCGCTTTAGAACTGATTCAAAATGCAACTGGCAAAAGCAATCACTCATCGTCAAGGTTCCCCAACCCGCCAGATTCCACCAAGCTCGATCTGATTATTTTAGATCTGATGCTTCCTTATATTAATGGCCTCGATCTCTGTCGCTTGGTGCGCCGAGAAGGTAATAGCATTCCCATTCTCATGCTCAGTGCTAAAGGGACGGAAACCGATCGTGTGGTCGGACTAGAAGTCGGTGCCGATGACTATTTGACCAAACCCTTTGGGATGCGCGAACTCGTGGCCCGGTGTCGGGCACTGCTGCGACGGCATCAGCAGTTTCAAACCTCTGGTCAAGCGCCCACCTTAAAGTTTCAAGACATCACCGTCTTTTCTCAAGAGTGCCGCGTCACCGTACGTGGAGAAGAAGTTAACTTCTCACCCAAAGAATTTAAGCTGCTAGAGCTATTCATCAGCCATACAAAGCGCGTTTGGTCACGCGATCAGCTACTCGAAAAAATTTGGGGGCCCGACTTTATCGGTGATAGCAAAACGGTCGATGTCCATATTCGATGGCTGCGGGAGAAACTAGAAGTTGACCCCAGCAACCCCGAATATTTAGTCACCGTGAGGGGATTTGGCTACCGCTTCGGCTAGAATGCGCGAAAATTGAAAGGTCGAAATTAGAGATTGCGATCGTCACACATTTCCAGTTTCCGATCTTCTATTTTTCATTCTTTTTTGCCTGTGAAACTTCTATGGTTTCTAGCGGGGATTGCCATTGGGCTGGTGCCGCTCATCTGCTATCGAGTCCGACTAAGTTTGCAACTCAAGCAGATTACTCAAAGTCTAGACGTAGCCGATCGGGGAACCCTGTTTTCTATCTCGTCTCAGTTAATGATGGCGATCGCCAATTATCGGCAAGCTAACCAAGACCTAGAGCGTCAGTCAGAAACCTGGAAACAGATTGTCAACTGCGCTCCGGTTGGCTATTTGCAGGTAGACGAAGAAAACCAGTTGACATTGTGTAACTCGCAAGCCTGCCAGCTATTGAGCATTCCCAACTGCAACCCGCTTCAGCCGCGATTGCTTCTAGAGTTGGTGCGTTCTTATGAGCTAGATCTGTTGATCGAGCAAGCGAGAGAATCTGAAACGCCTTGTCAACGGGAGTGGATGTTCTACCCAACATCGGTCGATGCGGCTAACTTATCCGATCAGCGCACAACTCCGCTTCGGGGCTATGCCTTTCTTTTGGCAGATGACAACGTGGGGGTGTTTTTAGAAAACCGCCAAGAAGCTTTGACTTTGGCGCAGCAGCGCGATCGCTGGGCATCGGATGTCGCTCACGAGCTAAAAACCCCGCTCACCTCCATTCGACTCGTAGCGGAAACGCTGCAATCGCGGTTAGAGCCACCCACTCGCAACTGGGTCGATCGCCTCCTTGCGGAAGCCATTCGATTAAGCACATTGGTTCAAGAATTACTAGATCTCAGCCAACTAGAGGTCAACCCAGTTCAACGGCTCAACGTGAAGCCGATCGATCTAGTCAAGCTGATCCACGCTGCCTGGTTAAGTCTAGAGCCGCTTGCAAGTGAAAAGGAGTTAACCCTTAGCTATGAAGGCCCTCAACACCTGCTCATTGAGGCTGATGAAGCTCGATTGCACCGAGTGTTACTCAACTTATTTGATAATGGGATCAAGTACAGTCCTCTTAAAACATTAATTCGAGTCCGGGTGGGTCTTCAAAATCATTTATCCTCCAAATCAGGCAGAACTTCTCAGCACATTCAGATTGATATCATTGATGCAGGGCAGGGGTTTCCAGAGACAGCGTTGCCTCATGTTTTTGAGCGGTTTTACCGGGCTGACCCTTCTCGATCGCGCCACCCTGATCCCCAGCGAGATCTCGCCAGTGCGAAGCCGATTCAGTTAAGCAGTGGCAGTGGGTTGGGGCTGGCGATCGCGCGGCAAATTGTCGAAGCTCATCAAGGCTCAGTTAGCGCAAGTAACGATCCCAAAACTGGAGGAGCCTGGTTACAGATTCAATTACCCTATTCTGAAGTTGAGGATTTCAGCAAAAGAGCTTAATTCTGTAGGAGATTGTGCTGAGGACGTGATTGTGTAATAAATGTATACATCAGTACACGCTAGTATTTATACAGAAGTACACTCAGTAAAAACTGTTGAGTTCCGCAAATTCAAAGATCTATCGGGCGCATCTGCCATGCATGAACGAGTGCAAAAAATTCTTTCTCAGTGGGGGATCGCTTCTCGCCGTCAAGCTGAACAAATGATTCTAGAGGGGCGCGTGCGTCTTAACGGCGAAGTGGCGCATCTGGGGCAAAAAACAAATCCAGCCCTTGACGAAGTAGCAGTAGACGGTAGAATTGTGAAGCCGATCGCGCGCCCTCAATTGCTCTACTTGTTACTTAACAAACCTAGGGGCATTGTTTCTACGTGTGATGACCCTCAAAACCGTCCAACGGTCTTAGACTTGCTTCCTGAAAAAATTCGTCAAGGTCAAGGGCTTCACCCCGTCGGTCGCTTAGATGTAGAATCGACAGGAGCACTACTCTTAACAAACGACGGTGATTTGACATACTATCTCACTCACCCTCGTCACCATGTTCCCAAAACCTATCAGGTTTGGGTTGAAGGAGTGGCTTCAGAGCAGATGCTACAGCAGTGGCGGCAAGGAGTCTTGTTAGACGGTCGGCAGACACTACCCGCTCAGGTCAGAGTGATAAACTGTGCTAGAGCCAAAACACTCTTAGAAGTCATTCTCAACGAAGGGAGAAATCGACAAATTCGTAGAGTGGCAGACCAATTGGGGCACCCCGTCCTTGAGCTTCATCGCACTGCGATCGACTCTATTCAGCTCAATCCCCCCGGCAGACCTTTCTTGCCCAGTGGCACCTATCGCCCCTTAGAGAGTTTTGAGATCCAATCTTTAAAAGACCGAATTGACCTAACATCTATCAGGTCATCAGCAGAAATCCAAGAGCATAGCGGATGAATAAGCAAACCCTCCAAACCAATCGAGACCAGGCAGAACGGCTAACAGAGATGGGATTGCAGTTGTGTGAATTGCGGCAGCAGCAAGAGATCTCTTTAGAACAAATTGCCAGTAAAACTCGAATTCAGCCGCGTCTGTTAGAGGCGATCGAGCAGGGCAGAATAGACAGCTTGCCTGAGTCTGTCTACATTCAAAGTTTTATTCGACAATATGCTGACGCGATCGGCTTAGATGGAGTCGAATTTGCAAGTACGTTTCCGACCTCTTATAAGCTTCCTGATTACCGTCCGTCTTGGCGGAGCTTGCCAGGGGCGCAACTGCGTCCGGTGCATCTCTATCTGATCTACATGCTATTGATCATTTCGGCGGTTAATGGGCTGTCTTACTTCCTCAATCGCTCAATGCGTCAGCCCGAACTGGCGAATGCAGAAATGAAGATGCAGCCGACGACTCCAACTCCGATCGGGCCGATAAACCCATTGCAAAACGTAGCAAAGGTGCCCCTCGCCCAGAAGCAGCCTGGGGCCCAAAAAGCGGTACGAGTTGGCATGATGCTAACCGCTCAGTCTTGGGTGCGAGTGGTGACTGATGGCAAAACTGAGTTTGAAGGCGTTCTTCCAGAAGGAACTCAACGCGCCTGGGCTGCCAATCAGCAAGTCGTTGTCCGGGCTGGCAATGCTGGGGGTGTCATGGTGTCATTTAACGATGGGCAGTCTAAGAAGCTCGGAGAGCCGGGCGCGATCGAAGAAATGGCGTTTCCCCCCGATCCTCGCTTTGCAACACTGCCTGACGCGGTGCGTGAAATGAGCGCCCCTTCTCCACGGGAAGCGATCCGCTAAGTTGCCATCGGTTCAACAAGCGGAACAGTGCAGTCTGGCGTATCATTCCATGGGCTATTGACGCTTGAATTGACTGGGTAGGCAGTCATGAGATTGCTATCATAAGGGCACAGAAGGGCTTGTAGCGATTCCAAAGGCTGAGATGGATCAAGCCAGCGATCGTAACTGTCTGCATGCAGGATGACGGGCATGCGATCGTGCACCTGAGCCACTGTCTGATTTGCCTCTGTAGTCAAAATTGTGCAGGTTTCTAGCCTGTCATCTTCTGAGTCGTGCCAGCGCTCCCACAAACCCGCAAAAGCAAAAGGGCTACTGTCCTCTAATCGAAAATAGAACGGCTGCTTCTTGCCCGACTGCTTGCGCCACTCATAAAAGCCATCCGCCAAAATCAGGCAGCGACGTTGTTTAAAGGCAGACCGAAACGAAGGCTTTTCGGTCACGGTTTCTGATCGGGCGTTAATCAATTTTGCCCCGATCGCCGGATCTTTTGACCACGACGGAATCAACCCCCAGCGCAGCGGTTTAAACTGACGATTACCGCTCTCAGCCGCCACGATCGCCGGGATCGTCTGCGTGGGGGCAATATTATAGCGAGGCTGCCAATCAGGAATCTCAACCAATTGAAAAGCTTCAGCGATCACGTCACCGATTAGACTTTGACTAAATCTTCCACACATCGCGAAAATCACCTTTAACAAAAAGCGGGCAGTGGACAACCCTAATTACCCACTGCCCGATCAAATAAAAGATTTGACGCTGATTTCAAGCTATTTGAAATTGAGCTTTTGAGTATCTTTGTGGTGTTTCACCTGAGAAACCACGTTATAAGCGTGTTCTCCTGGCTCTTGACTTCCATCAACCGCGCCCTCAGTCGAACCGCCGATCGCCTTCCACTCAGCCAATCCACCTTTTAGTTCGGCAACCGCCCGAAAGCCTGCCTCGCGCAGCAGCGCAGCCGCCTGTGATGTCTCTTGCTCGTTTGCGCCGTAGATATAAATGTCTCGTCCAGACTCCAGACTATTCTTTGCCAGGGCGACTAACTCATTGAGCGGAAAATCCATCGCGCCCATGATGTGACTATCGTTAAACAGTTCACGAGGACGAACATCCAAAATTGTAAGTGCAGGTTCGCCCCACTCTAAGCGAGATTTGAGGTCATGCACCGAAGATTGGGTCTTTAAGTCAGGAGGGGTTGGCGTGACATTAGGCAGCGCCTCTTTAGCGTTTTTAATAAGATCGTCGATCGCCATAATCATTCTCAACTTTTTTAGTAAATTTCCACTGAAACTGTAGTGAAAAGTGGAGGGTAAACTAATCCTTCTCAAGTCAGAGGCAGCGATCGTCTTTAGGCATAAAAAAGGGGCACGACATGCCGTGCCCCTACCAAGCCATCACTGAAAACCTGCATATCGCCAGGGTGTTGGGTCAACCGACAGCCCTTGTACATATAAGCCCCAATGCAAGTGAGGCCCAGTTGCCGCCCCCGTGCCACCTAGCGCACCGATCGTTTGCCCTGCCTTGACGACATCGCCCTCTTTAACATTGATGCGGCTGAGATGCAGAAAAATGCTCGATACTCCCTGCCCGTGATCAATGCCAATGCAGTTCCCGTGAATCTTAAAGCCCTCTGATTCACGACCCACTAAGGCAACCCGTCCAGCCGCCGGGGCGATAATGGCAGACCCATAGTTTCCGGCATAATCAACCCCTCGATGATAATAATCTTTGGCAAACTCACCGTTATAGTAGCGACGTACGCCGTAGCCCGTAGTGATCTCGCCCGCGTTTGGGCGCAGTAGCTTTCCTTGCCAAAGTTTTTGAGGGCTGACAATCTGCTTAAAAGCATCCACACGATCGAACTCTAAATCCGTGCCGTTGTCGCCTTTACCAGGAGGAAGCCAAATGCGTTGAGTGGGGAACGATCGTCGCTTTAAATTCACCGTCAGTTCTTGCACGTCTTGCCCATCGTTGATCCGAATCGGCAGTTTGCCAGGACGATCGAGCGGCGTGGTTGGCAAAAGCGCCCGAAACCGACGATTTCCCTGATCAAACGTCGAATAGGTTTTAGCCCCCATGGTCACCGTCGGGTTGCTGTTTGACTGCACCACGATCGAGAGGGTATCGCCTAATTGAGGAGCCACGGGCGCGATCGTGGCTTGCAAGGCGAGAGAGGGGTAAGCCAGCGTGATTAGAGCGATCGCGACAAAGGCTGCCAGCCCTAATTGGAGGAGCCGCGATCGCTTAACCCAGAAATCACCCATTAGCCAGGTTGCTGAAACAAAGCGATTTTGCTTTGGCAATCGTGCGCCGAAACCCGTGTGAGGAACGGTCATCGTGAATGGAACTCCTTTGCGATTTTGGATTTTGGATGGACGGTTAGAATCGTGAATTAAATTAAATCCCGAATTTGCGTAGGGACATGGCACTGCCGTGTCCACTGCCTGCCGTGCCCATTTAGAGAGCCAAGTGTGAATTTCGGTTCAACAATTCTAGAGGCGTTTGATCACCAAAAAACCGAAACCTCCATAAATCCAAGATCCAAGATCTTCATCAGGCTGTTTTGCCAACCACACCTTCTACTAGCCAGCTCATTGCCTCTAGTTCGCCAGCTTTCTGAGCATATTCCTTTCCAGATGGCAGCAGCACTTTGCCTGTGTTGTCTTTCAGTTCGCCTTTGTAGATCGTTAAAGAGCTATCCATAAGTTTAGCTTTTGCGGCTTCTGCGTCTTTTTTAGCAGGGTCGCCCACCGCAGGGCCGTAAGCAGACAGCTTGACAAACCCGTCTTTTAGACCTCCTCGTAGAAGATGAGGAATTCCGCCATTCATCAAGGTTTTGCCCTCTTGAATCATTTTGGCGTAGTTGGTGTAAACGCTTGTCCAATCCCATTCAGCCCCAGTTAAATAGCCTTTGGGCGCAAGCGAAATCTGATCTGCATGGTAGCCACCCGTATAAATGCCGCGCCGTTCTGCCGTTTCGATCACGACTTTGGGGCTGTCTACGTGGCAGGTGATCACATCAATGCCTTGATCGACCATGCTGTTAGTGGCTTCGGCTTCTTTAACTGGAACTGACCAATCGCCCGTAAAAACCACTTGCGTCGTGATCGCGGGTTTGACGCTGCGTGCGCCTAGCGTGAAGCTGTTGATATTTCGCAGAACTTGCGGAATCGGTTTCGCCGCCACAAACCCTAGTTTGCCTGTCTTGCTCGTATGGGCGGCAACAATTCCCGAAATGTATTGCATCTCGTCGATGTAGCCATAATAGCTGCCAACGTTTTTGGGGTGTTTGCCTTCAACATACATGCCGCCGCAGTGGAAGAACTGCACCTCTGGGTATTCAGCCGCTAGTTTGAGTATATGGGGATCGAAATAACCAAACGAGGTGGGAAATAAGACATTTGCTTTGTCTTGCTCGATCATGTTCCGCATGACTTCCTGCACCTCAGTGGTTTCAGGAACGCTCGCCTGGTCGATCGTTTTGACTCCTGCCACTTTTGCGAGTCCTTCCTTTCCTTGAAAGTGGGCTTGGTTATAGCCAAAATCGTCTTTGGGCCCGACATAGATGAAGCCCATCACCAACTCTTTTGCCGATATAGGAGAGGCACCTGGTGAAGCTTCACCACTGCTAGCCGTTGGTGTAGAAGGGGTGCAGCCCGTCCAAAGTCGTGAGGTTGCGCCAAATGCACCTGCCGCTAATAAACCTCGGATCACTTGACGACGAGATAGAGATGAAAAAGGTTGATGACTCAAAGTTTCCTCCTAGTGGTTCTTAAACGGACAATTTATGGCTCAAAAGTCTCTGATTACAAAAAACGATTGAAGCATCCCTCTTTAGGGTGATTTTGTATCGTGGATCACGATTAGAGATAGTGCTTTATAGGTAATTGCTCTCTCGATATAAAAAATGTCAGCAATAGACGGTCGATCGCCCCATTCACCCCCTAGACTATCCGTAGTTTCAAGTCTTAAACTCCTTATGACAACTTATGACTGGATTGTGGTCGGGGCCGGGATCACAGGTGCCGCGCTTGCTTACGAGCTGGCAAAACAAGGATTTTCAACCCTGTTATTAGAACAACACCATCCCTTAACAGGAGCCACCCGCTACAGCTATGGCGGCATCGCTTATTGGTCAGGAACTACCGCTCTGACTCGTCAACTTTGCGCTGAAGGAATTGAGCGGCATCGAATTCTTTCAGCTGAGTTAGAAGCAGACACCCAGTTTCGAGAACTAGATTTGCTGCTGACCGTTGCCGCACACAGCGATCCGCAAGCTCTGGTACAGCAATATGCCAGCTTTGCGATTCCGCCTCGTTTGCTAAGTGTTAGAGAAGCTTGCGAGTTAGAACCATTGTTGAACCCAACAGCGATCGCAGGAGCGCTAACCGTTCGTCATGGCCACATTGAGGTCGAACTGACGACTCAGGCTTATAGTCAAGCCATGCAGCGAGTCGGGGGAGAACTCAAAATCGCTCAAGTGACTGGGTTTGTGAAAGAAGGTGCCAGTCGGATTACAGGAGTGACCACGACGATCGGCCCCTTACATGCCGCTAACATTGCGATTTGCACGGGAGGAATTACCCGCCAACTGCTTCAAGAATCTGGGATTCAGGTCAAGCAATACTTCACCCATGCCGAAATTATCGAAACACCTCCCACCGATTTGAGGTTAAGCACGTTGGTAATGCCAGCCGAAGCAGAACGATTTCAGCTCGAAGCCGACGCAACTCAACCTGAAGTCGAAGACCTTTGGAATGAACCTGGACACGAACCTGTGCCCTCGATTTTGGATGCGGGAGCCGTCCAGTTTTTAGACGGCAGAATTCGGATCGGACAAACGAGCCGAACGCTAACTGATCCCAAAGCGACGATCGATGCCACTCAAAGCGAAGCCGATCTACGAACTAAAATCAGTGCCATTTTACCTAAAGTCGGCAATTTGCCCGGAACTTGGCACCATTGCACCATTGCCTTTAGCCGCGATCGTCTCCCGCTCGTGGGTGCAATTCCCTCAATCGAAGGTATTCACCTCTTTTCAGGATTTAGCAACCCCCTCGCGATCGTGCCCGCGATCGCTCGACGATTTGCCGCCAGTCTGACTGGAGAGAACGACGAAATCATCAAGCAATTGTCGCCGGGTCGATTCACTTTCTAGAAACTAAACTGAGTCCGCAAGCTACCCACAAAAACGGTAGGGTTGCTGTTAAAGTTATTGGCGTTAAAAATCGCGTAGAACGTGGGCACCACTGCAACGTGTTGATTGAGCGGATAGAAGTAAGAGGCTTCTAGCTCATATTGCGTGCCACCATCGCCACCGCCAGAAGCAAAATAAGTGCGCCCCTTAGTGATATCCATCGGCATCAAGAAAGTGAGAGTGCCCAAAGCGCCTTTCTTGCCCAAGTCAGGAAAGCCAACGCCGACTTGGAAAGATTGAGTTCTAACTTTTTGATCGATCGGGTTGAGTCTGGCAGTTGCAAAACTATAGCGCCCAAACACACCAAGACCAGGGGTTAGCATCCAGTCAAAGTTTACGCCAAACATATCGGCGATCGCATATCTCAGCCCCCCACCCACAACTCCATTTGAGAAACCAGGGCCCGCATCCAGATAACCGTAAGGAATTGGTTCTCCGATCGCCCCTCCGACCTGCCCACCATAGGCTTGAATGCGAGAGTGATTATATTGCAGACGCAGATTAATGTTGCTGGTAGGCGAGAAGATCAGTTCTGCTGAGGCTGTGTTGGTGCCGCCAAATAGACCAAATTTTGGGTTGCTCGATGTGTTGAAGCCAAACTCCGACGGCAAGAATTCTGTGTTTTCACCTAGATAGCCTAAAGTCAGACGAAACTGTTTGCTGAGAGTGACCTCAACCACTGCCCCTGACCCACGATCGATGGAATTAGACTGAGTGCTATTAGCGGTGTCGAAACTGGCACCTGAGTTAAAGACAAAGTTAAAGCGGTTGGCATCAAAGTGACGATACCAGTTGATGCGAGGGCCGATCGTCACCTTCACCGCATCGTTGAGCGGAAAGCTGTAGAACAGATCGTGAATCACAAAGTCAGCGCGACCGTTCACCGTGCCGCCTGTTTGGTCAAGGAAGGGAACGCCCGATGCATTATAAAAGCCAGCCGACGCATATTGGTTATAGGGAGAAACGCCATTTCCAGCCGCTAACTGTGTCACCAACTGGTCTTTTCCACTAAAAGAAGTTGAGAGAGTCAGCCAGGTCAAAAAGCTCATTGTAATGTTGGGGTCTTGAGCCGTCAGCGTAGTGGGTCTCCTAGTAATCGGGGCGCGGGTTGCAAAGAACCGTCCCAAAGCATCCCCTTCGCTGCCAGCAGGGCCTTCAAACCGCACTCCTTTTCCGGCAGTTGCGCCTGTAACGTTGATCCAAACGTTGCCAAATAGCTTGGTGGTCGTCGAAAACTGCTGCTTTTCGAGAGTGGTGGTTCGTGCTTCGAGGGCATCGACTCGACCGCGCAAGGTGGCTAATTCAGCCGCGAATTCTTCTTGCAGCTTTTGCAGCGTTACCAGATCTTCTTTTTTGACGAGATCTGCGGTTGCGGCGGCGATTAGCTCGTTGACGCGATCGAGACAGGCGTTCAACCCTGCCGCAAACTCAAAGCGAGTGAGGGCACGGTTGCCCCGATAGGTCTTGTCGGGATAGCCCACGATGCAGCCATAGCGCTCGACGAGAGATTGCAGGGCTTGAAACGCCCAGTCTGTGGGTTTAACGTCGGTCAATTGTGACACCGAAGTGACTTGTTCTAATGACGAATCAGCTTCGGCTTCGGGTTTATCAAATGCCGCCACATCTTGCACTGCATCCAGACTGAGGCGGCTGTCCTGACTGGTGACTTGCTGGACGATCGAGCCTGCTGGCTGAGTGATCACGGAGCCTGCCGCCGTTGAAACGGTTGGAGAAAGTGCAGCAGTGGCAGGTTGCAGGGCTACGATTGGCTCTACCAATTTCTGAAGGGTCGCTGATTCTGATCGAGCAACTTGAGAATGGGTACTATACAAAACTGTCCACACGATCGGAGACAGCAACAGGGACTTGCAGATTGTTAACTTGCTAACCATCAAACCTCACACCTATATCCAAAGACATACTGAAGTGTGAGTTTATCGGACATAGAGCGTTATTTATGTAGCAGCCAGTACAACTTGTATTCCAAGAGACATAGATCTGTAAAGCTGACGTGATGAACGGTCAAGCCTTTGCTTCTAAGCTTTCCAAACGGCTTTTTAGCTCCTGATTGTCTTTTTTGAGCTGATCAAATTCCTCACGCAGTTGCTTGACTGCCTGATCAGAACCCGCTTTTTTCTGCACCGTCTGAATCGACTCTTCCGCAATGCGACGCACCCGCCCATCAGGGGTTTGATCGGCGAGTGATTGCAAAATGCCGATCGCTTTAGTGGTCTCCATTTGCCCTAGCGCGACGGCAACTGACACCTGAGTCAAAAAGAAAGTCTCTCTCGACAACTCCTGCAATCGCTCTAAAATTCGCTCTAAGTTGACGTTAGTTTGACCGCTAGAGATTGCTCCGAGCGAACGAATTGCCGTCAGACGGAGCGGTTGCGGAACGCCGATCGTCGTATATTCCAACACTAAATCTAAAGCTGCTTCAGAGGTTTTGAGGTGGCTGAGGGCAACGATCGCGCCTGACCTCACCACTTCATTCCAGCCTTGCCGCTCGTTGAGTACGCTTTTAAGAAGTTTCAAAACTTTTTCTTCTTTAGGAGCGTCGCCTAGCCCAGAGGCTGCAACTTTCCCCAAACTTCGGAGGGCTGCTGCTTCGACATAATAGCTGGCATCTCCTTTTTCAATCACGGATTCGAGCGCTTTGTAGCTCTCAGGCGTTTTGACTTGCGCTAAAGACTCTGCGGTGGCTCGACGGACTCGCGCTTCTGGGTCTTTGAGTCCCAACAGCACGGCTTCGACGGCTTGGTCGAGTTTGACGCTGGCTAGATTTCGGCTAAGCTCTGCCCGGACTCCCCAAAAACTATCTTTCTGCAACGCTTCAGACAAGATTTTTATGGCTTCTAACCCGCCTTTTTTGGCGATCGCTTCCACGGCATAAAGGCGAGAAATTGGATCGGGATCATGCTGAAGCTGCGCCTTAAGTTCTGGCATTGAATACTCCAGCACCACAGTTTTGAGATGGTGATTTCCCACGTCAAAACTGACAAAATCTGGCTTTTGTTCGAGCGGAAAGTAGAAGCTTTGTTCGCGATCGTGAATGCGAACCGTGAAGGTTTTGACAGCATCGCCAAAGCCAAAGCCGATCGGAATCTTGAGATCAAACAATTCTTTGAGATTGCTGTCACTAACCTGAGTTTGCGTGACCGTCACTTTGGCGAGATTGCTGTCTCCATCCCATGTGTAAGCGACTTTGTAATCAGGATGCCCGCCCCGATAAACATACTGATCGAACAGAAACATGAGATTGCGTCCGGTAGCTTTCTCGATCGCTCTCAGCAGATCTACGGTTTCGACGGTTTTGTGAGCATTGTCAGCGAGAAAAGTGGCGATCGACTTCCAGAACAAATCGTCTCCCAACTCAGCCCGAATCATGTGATAAACACAGGCTCCTTTTTCGTAAATGTGCCGATCGTAAAGCTCGATCGCTTCTCGATAAACGTGCGTCACGAGAGGGCGACGATAGCGAGAAGCATCTTCGTCTAAATAGCTGCGGGCTTCTCCCAGCAGATAATAGGCTGCGTCGTCTGTGCCGTATTCTTGCTCAACCCACAGCACTTCTGCATAAGATGCCATGCCTTCTTTAACCCAGGCGTGTGACCAGTGCTTAATCACTACCAAGTCGCCAAACCATTGATGAGCCAACTCGTGAGCGACTAGCGTTTCGGTGCTGCGGTTGTCGATCGCGGCTCGTTCATCGAGCAAACAGCGATCGGTCAGAAGCGTGGTTGAGGTGTTTTCCATGCCGCCGAAGATAAAATCATCGACGCAGACCTGGGCATATTTGGGATATGGATAGGAATAGCCGTATTTCTGACTAAAAAACTCAATCATTTGGGGCGTTTTGCCCATGCTGAGACGGGCCTGCGCTTCGCGCCCTTTTGCAACGTAGTAAGTGACAGGCTTACCTTGCCACTCGTCCTTCAATTCGGCAAAGTCTCCAACTGCCAGCGTCATCAAATAAGTGGGGTGAACTTGCTTTTGCAACCAGTGATAAGTTTTGCTATCGTTTTGAGTCGTGGTGCCGATCAGTTCACCGTTTGAAATCGCCATCAGTTGTTTAGGCACATTCACCCGAATCTCAGAGGTGGCAAGCTGCCCCGGATAGTCAAAGCAGGGAAACCAGAAGCGAGAATCTTCGTCTTCGCCTTGAGTCCAAACTTGCGTCGGTTTATCGGGATAGTGCTGATCAGGAGCGACGAAATAGAGTCCTCGTTGGGGCTTTTCGACGTGGTAAGCGATCGCCAGTTCAATCACTTCTCCTATTTTTGTTGGTTGCTTGAGGCGAATATGTAGCTGTTCGCCATCATATTCAAAAGGCTGCTCAACTTCTGCAACTTTGACCGACTGAATGTTAAGGCTAACTGCATCTAGCGTCAGACGATCGATGCCATCACGAATCGGGTTTAGCCGCGTTAGACATACACCTCGATAGCTTTGATTAGGAATGTCAAGCACCAGATCTAGAAAAATATGCTCAACTTGACCCGGACGATCGGGCGTGTAATGCGGTCGTGCTCCGGGTAATTCAAACGATTTGTGACCGTTGTTATCAGCGTCAAGATGAGAATGCAGCATGGCTTGTCGTGGCTTTATGAAAACACTTTTTGAGAAAAAACTTTGAGCTAAACCAACCCCAACAGACTTGCTATCAGCGCTTTTTGAGCGTGCATCCGGTTTTCTGCCTGATCCCAGATTTTAGATTGAGCGCCTTCCATTACGCCATCGGTAATCTCTTCACCTCGATGCGCCGGGAGGCAATGCAGCACGATCGCGTCTTTGTCTGCATAAGTCATCAACTGCTCATTCACCTGATAAGGCTGAAAGATCGGAATTCGAGAATCGGCGAGGTCTTCTTGCCCCATGCTTGCCCACACATCGGTGTAGAGCACCTGGGCACCTTTGGCAGCCGCGATCGGGTCAGGGGTCAAAATCACTTCAGACTGTCCGGCGGCGATCGTTTTGGCTTGCTGCACGATCGCGTCGTTGGGCTGATAGTTTGACGGCGAGGCAATGCGAATATTCATCCCTACCAGCGCACATCCCAACAGCAAAGAATGAGCAATGTTATTGCCATCTCCTAGATAGGTCAGCGTTAAGCCTGAAAGTGTGCCAAAAGTTTCTTGAACGGTCTGTAAATCTGCCAGAATTTGGCAAGGATGCTCTAAATCGGTCAGGGCGTTGACGATCGGAATTTTTGCATATTCGGCAAAGGTTTCGATGTCTTGCTGCTCAAAGGTGCGAATCGCCAAAATATCGACGTAGCGATCGAGCACCCGCGCCGTGTCGGTAATCGGTTCACCCCGACCCACTTGGGTTGAACTAACTGCCAAGTCAATCACCTGCCCACCCAGTTGAGCCATTGCTACCGTAAAGCTGACGCGAGTGCGGGTAGACGCTTTATAAAACAGCAATCCCAGCACTGGAATATAACCGTTAGTGGCGATCGGGGTCACATTTCCAGCCTTCATCCGAGCCGCTAAGTCAAGCAGCGCTGTGATTTCCTCTGCGCTGAGGTCTGCCAAACTCAATAAATCCCGTCCTTTTAGTCCACCCATGCTGATCCTCGGAACAACTTGAAAGCAAAATTTTCTGTGCCTGAGCAGTCAAGAAGCGGCTCGATCTGCGATCGCACAGGCGAATATCATAAGACCCTACCAAATCTAAAAGCGTTATGCCAGTTTGATTCGCGAACGTGACAGATCCGCATGAGGGCACGGCAGTGCCATGCCCGTACAAAAAGAGCGCGGAGTGAGGTAGGGGCACGACATGTCGTGCCCTCTCGCGATCGTTCTAGCCAAAACCCTCTAACCTGCGTTCTTTAACTCAGCCGTCTTGACTGCAAGTTGCTGGGTTTGATCACCCCGCCTTAATTGAATTTTGAGCGTCTGTCCTAAGTGACTGTTTTCGACCACAGCCTGTAGCTGTTCAGCCTTGGCGACTGCTTGCCCATCGATTTGAGTAATCACATCGCCCCGACGCAACCCTGCCACTGCCGCAGGCGTATTGGGCAACACCCGAATCACAATCACTCCATTTACTTCGGGCACCATAAATGCCGAATTGGGATCGCTGTTGTTTTGTTGGGCGATTTCTGGAGTCAGCGTCGTCATCTGCACCCCTAAATAGGGATGGGGAATCGTTTCGCCTCGTGCCAGTTGGTCTTTAATCGACTTGGCTTTGTTAATCGGAATTGCAAAGCCGATTCCCATCGCGTCGGCACGAATAGCGGTGTTGATGCCAATCACTTCACCCCGATCGTTCAACAACGGCCCACCAGAATTGCCAGGATTAATCGCAGCATCGGTTTGAATAAAGTCAATCCGCTTGTCAGGAATGCCGACTTGGGCGCTCGATCGCTTCAAGGTGCTGACGATGCCCAGAGTCACTGTGTTGTCTAAACCGAGAGGATTGCCAACCGCGATCGCCCAGTCACCCACCTGCACCTGATCTGAGTCAGCCAGAGGAGCCACAGGCAGATTATCATTGCCGCTAATCTTGACCACCGCGAGATCGGTCACTTCGTCAAAACCGCGCACTTTTCCTTCAAAGGTGCGCCCGTCTTTAAGAGTTACCGTCACTTTGTCTGCTCCGTTGATGACATGAGAGTTGGTCAAAATCACCCCACTCTTATCAATCAAAAATCCCGATCCCTGACCCCGCAACCGTTCTTCTCTAGGAGCTTGAGGAATTGCTCCGTCTCCAAAAAAGCGCTGGAAGAAGGGATCTTCATAGATGGGATCAACCGTCGCTCGACGAGTCACTGTCCGCTCTGTGTCAATGCGAACGACGGCAGCTCCTACGAGTTTGACTGCCTCGGCGACAAAGCTCCCTGGCTGAATCGCTTTTTTGGGTAGCGCTGCGGTTTCTCCGGCAGGTTGAATAGAGTCTGCGACTCCCAAAAGCGGGACGGCTTGAGACGGGAGCGGAAAGGAGAGGCTCAACCCTAAAACCAGAAAAATCGACAGCACGCTCCCTTGCACTCGACGAAAAAAGCTAGAAGATTGGTGACGTTGCATAGCTTGACTCATAACGTTTGAAACTACGAACGATCGCACCGTCACGATCGCCAATTCTGTCTACAACAGTTAAATCTATTTTGCCAATTACTGAGTAAATCCGTGTAGTTCAGTAGCTGGCAACCTCGGAAACCTCGATCTGTAGTTTAAGATCGTGAATACCCCTAGAAAACTGGTTTAGAGGCGCATTGTTATGACCACCTCCGATCGTCCTCGCAGTCAAGAGCTAGATCCTCACTCTGATCCTGATCATCTTCATGCTTATGGCTCTGCGTCTCATCCGCACGTTCACACCGAGGAGTCACAGCGCAAAGTCGTAAATCGCCTCTCTCGCATTGAGGGGCACATTCGCGGCATCAAAACGATGGTGCAGAGCGATCGCCCGTGTCCTGATGTGCTAGTTCAAGTTGCCGCCGTGAGAGGTGCCCTCGATCGAGTGGCTCGGATGATTTTAGACGAGCATTTGACTCAATGTATTGCTCGTGCCGCCAAAGAAGGCAATATCGAGAGCGAAATTGAGGAATTGAAAGCAGCCCTCGATCGGTTCCTAATTTAACGATCGAAGGCTGGTCTGATTTCTAGATATCTAAGCCACTGCCGCAAATAGCTCCTCGAATGGCTTCTCTGCTGCATCGGGTTTAGCGACAATTTCCACGATTTTGTTGCGCGCACTCGGCTGAAAAACGGCTTCTACGCAAACTTGCGCGACTTTAGTGCGAGGAATGCTGCCCTCTGATAGCGTGTCTTTAGACGACATGACGATCGCATCGGCGTTGTCTTCATTCTTTAAACCACCTGGACGCACGATCGTATAAGTCAACCCACTGTTCTGAATGTATTCTTCCCCCTGCTTCTTCCATACCAAAATCAGCCAAAACAGATTAAGCGGGTGGAAAAACTGCGAGGCGCACAGCGAAGACACCATCACAAATTGCTCGATCCCCGTCGCTTTGGCAGCCTCTACGAGATTCTTTGTGCCCTCATAATCCACTTTATAAGGGCCCGTCGGATCAAAACTGGGACGGGCACCCGTGGCAGAAAATAGCACCGTGCTGTCGGCGATCGCCGTCTTCAAACTTTCTGCATCCATCAGGTCACCTGTCACCAGCTCAACGCCCGCTGGCAAAATAGCCTGTGCCGCTTGAGGATCGCGAACCAATGCCCGGACGGGAATGCCGCGATCGACTAACTGCTGCACGATTCGCCGTCCTGTTTCTCCGGTTGCCCCGGCAACAAATGCTTTCATGAAGATTCTCTCTATATTTAGTAATGTTTGCTACTGGATATTTAGCAAACTTGTCGCTATCCTGACATCTAGTAAAGGTAGGACTCTAGCCAGCTCGTCTCAAACCTGACTGGCAACTGCCTTTGTGATTTGAATCAACCATTGTGTTTGCCATGAATTCTAAGATAGATTACGCAATGTTGCTATTTCTTCAACTGACCAAACCGTAATGGGTTTAAAAGTCCTGTAGAAATTACTGAACTCAGGGTTTGGCAACTGAGAAAACCCCAGATATTCTCTAAATTGAGCATCCGAGAGAACTGCATGTTTTCACTAAAAGATTTAGATTCAATAAACTTTCGGGGGAGCCGCTGATTTGCTGTGAAGGATTGAATATCCTCAGGGAACTCTGGAAATAGATGTAAGGCAACCAACGCAAGAGAAGTGTGCATGCAGTCCCAACCGACCGATCCTTTAGAGCTTCGCATCGCGAATCGTCCATTTATTCAAGCCGTTTCCCCACGACTGCCCCACCCAGATCTCAACTCGCCCTCCGCAGATGGACCTCAGATCGCGATCGAGCCAACTCAGTTTCACACCCACTTTGTAGACAGCATGGATATGTATGCTGACATCCAGAGTGTTGCTGATTATTTAGACGAGCATTCTGCCTGGTTTCGTCGCTGCGCTCATCCTATGCAGGTAGACGCGATCGGATGCAACAGCTATGCGTTGATCATTGGCAGTTTTGGGGCTTTTGGCTATGAGGTAGAACCCAAAGTTGGCTTGGATCTCTTGCCTCAAGATGATGGAGTCTATCGAATCGAGACGGTTCCGGTTCCAGGGTATTCTACATCGGGCTATGATGTCGATTTCCGGGCAGCGCTGGAACTCGTAGAAGGGGTTCATCCCGCGACTAAGAGCGCGTCTGCCTCGGCTAAAATGACTCAAGTTCAGTGGCAGTTAGATTTAACGGTGACGATTCAGTTTCCGCGATTTATCCACGCTTTGCCTGATCCCATCATTCAACGAACGGGAGATCGGATTCTTCGTCAAGTTGTGCGCCAAGTTTCTCGCCGCCTTACCGATCGCGTCCAAGACGATTTTCACTCTTCTCGCGGCTTGTCAATGCCAAAACGCTCTAGAAAGTGGCTTTAACCCAGTTCTTGGCTCAGATTCGCTCCCGCCTATTGAGTCAACGACTGAATTTTTGACCACAAAAAACCTTCCAGTTTTTCTGGAAGGTTTTTGAGTTTAATTCAGCAATTTTTGTAAGCTACCAGCCTTTCTCAGCTTGGTTTAATACGTAATTGGCGACTGCTTCAATTTCATCTTCTTGAAGGCGACCGCCAAAGGCTGGCATCGCATTCTTACCATGAGTCACCTGAGTTTTAATGGCGGCTAGAGACTTCATTCCATATTTCTCTAGTGCTTCTTTTCGCAGAGTTTTATTAGCAATAATGACGTTATTGCCACCAATGTGACAAGCCGAACAGTTGGCATTAAAAATTTGTTGACCATCAGGCTTGGCGGCTAAAGCAGGATGGCTAAACGTGAATGTCAAGATTGTGATCGCCAGCATCACAGTCAGCAATTTTCGCAAAGCAGTTCTCCCCTATCAAACGCAGATTATAGACAAATGTACTGATATAGAACCATTCTAAGGCTTTACCAGGCATTTCCAATCAACCGCTTGAATGAGGAGAACCTGAGCCGCAAATCTCGTCAAGGGACTGAGAAATTAGGCAGCAACCACAACCTTGCCCACCATGCCAGCGCCACGATGCGGCAGACAGAAGTAGGAGTAGTCACCTGCCGGAGCATCAGCGGGGATGGTCAGTTCAAATGACTTGCCACCGCTTTCTAGTTTTTTGTGTGACAAGCTATCTGCCAGAGCTTTGTCTTGAGTCGGAATTTTGCTGACATCAAAGACCACGTTGTGAGGAGGCAGATTACCCACTTCCCATTTAACGGTGTCACCAGGCTTAACGGTGACCACTTTGGGGTCAAACACCAACCCTTTGTTAGTTCCCATCTTGACGGTGTAGGTTTCAGCAGAGGCAGGGCTAGCGGTTAGAAAGAAGCTGCCAACCACCAATAGAACGGTGCAAAGCAACAGAGAGAGACGGCGCGTAACAGAAGCAACAAGTTTCATATTCTTCTCTGGAATTCTAGTTTTTCCAATTGATCCACATTTTAAACCAGTAGTTACCCTGACAGAGGATTTTCTGAAGGCGGATCTCCTAACCGAGTGGTTGGTCGTTAAAACTGATCAGTGCCCCAACCGGGTGCCTTCTGAGCCGCTCTTAAAACAAATCCTGCTAGGGTTTCTACTTCAGCCTGAGAGAGCCACTTTTCAGGGACTTTCCGGCATGAGAAGGTTTCTTCGCTGCCATCATAAGTCATTGGGTGACGCAAATAAGCGACGAGACCATTGATGGTGTCACGCGGAGGCTTTGCGCCTTGCAGAGCTTTGAGCGACAGCGGCACCAAGGGGTCAGGCAACGTCGCGCCTCCCACGTGACAGCTTAAGCAGTTTTGCTCAAACAGTTTCTTCCCGGCGGTCAATTCTTGCAAGCTAAACGATCGGGTTTTCCCTTGATCATCTCGCTCTAAAGAAATGGGTTCGGTCACTTGCAGATAACGAGCGATATAAGCATCTGCGGCATGAGCCGAGGGGCTGACCAGCGCTATTCCTAGCCAGACGAGCGCAAAGAGATAGATCCCTCGAATCCACGAAAATCGATTCAGCATCTTCAGCATTCGATCACTCTGGATGAGAAAACAGCAGTGGTCAGCAGAAACCAGGGTTTAATAGTAGATCTTGCCGCCACCCCACTTGTCGCCCACCACTTTGGGTTGCAGTAAGATGTGACCCGCGATCGCCACTAAGTCATCGTTTGTCAGATTCCGCATTTCAGGGAAGTTATCTTTGCTCTTGAGGCTGGGGTGCATCTCAGCAATTTCGATGGTGCCGTCGTAGCTGGTGGGGTTTTTCATATAGTCCACCAGTGAGTCGATATTGTTGCGGTTAGGGGTCGCCAACGACAGAGACTCAGGGTCAAGACCAACGTTTGGGTCAGTTTTGGTGACTCCTCCAGCGTGACACTGAGCGCATGCATATTGAAACAGACGCTTGCCTTCTTTGACTTGCTTGAGGCTCAAAACCGTGGTGTCGCCGCCCTCGTTGAGGGGCACCGTCCGAATGGCTTTGTCTAGCTCTGCGGCACTGGCATCTTGAACAAAGACTTGAAACGCAAAGAACACAGTGGCTATAGCAAGCCAAACGTATTTTTTAAGCATAGTTCTCCTTAAATGTGGCTCAGTTATCGGCATCACAACACAACACATGGATTCTATAATTGCGACCTCGGCACTCAAGCGTTGACGGCTACCTGTGCAGGGGTGGCTGTCAGCAGACAAGGCATCGGTTATCGGGAATTTTTCAACAGATTGCAAAGCTCACCGCAGCTTTTAGAGTTGCGATGGTTCGATCGGCGAAACCCAGAGATGATGTTTGCTGATAGTGAGGATTACCCTCTTTAATACCAATATCATGCCGATGTCCCAATCCTTTGCCGAATCTCAGAGATTGGTGGCGAGTCGGGGGATCGCAGTCTAGAAACTTAGGATCGTGAATTAAATCACGTCAGTTATTTGCAATAGCAATGGGCACGGCAGTGCCATGCCCGTACGCAAATTCTGGTCTTAATTTACACAATCCTTAGTCAGGTGCGGTCTTGCTGAGTGCTTTGATGCTTGGTAGCTGCCCGATCGGAGACGTGGGCGCGATCGGTTGATGTAGGCGAATCAGTTGAGCGAGGGTCTTCTTCAATTGCGTTCGAGAGACGATCGCATCGACTAACCCGTGTTGCAGCAGATACTCGGAGGTTTGGAAGTCGTCGGGGAGCTTTTCTCGCAGGGTTTGTTCGACCACGCGCCGTCCCGCAAAGGCGATCATTGCCTTAGGTTCTGCCAAAATAATGTCACCCAGCATGGCAAAACTTGCAGTGACTCCGCCTGTTGTCGGGTGAGTCAGCACAGGGATGTAGAGGAGACGATTTTCTTGATGTCGCTGCAACGCCCCAGAGATCTTCGCCATCTGCATCAAACTGAGCATTCCTTCCTGCATTCTGGCTCCACCTGACGCGCAGACAATTACCACTGGAAGACGCTGTTGGGTGGCCCGCTCGATCAGTCGGGTCAGCTTTTCGCCGACGACCGATCCCATACTGCCACCCATAAATCTGAAGTCCATTACGCCAAGCGCGATCGGGTGCCCTTCAATTTGCCCCAGCCCAGTTTGAACGGCATCTGCAAGCTTCGTCTTCTCTTGCGTGTCGCGGATGTAGTCAATGTAAGCTTTGCGGGCGCGAAAGTTGAGCGGATCGACGGGCTGCAAGCTTTCGTCGATCGCCACCCAGGTATCAGCATCAATAATTTGACGAATCCGTTCGTCGCTGAAGACGCGAATGTGGTGATCGCACTCTAGACACACCATTTGATTCGATCGCAAGTCTTTGGTGTAAGTCAATGTTCCACAGGCTTCACATTTTGTCCACAGCCCGTCTGCAATTTCTCGTTCCTGTCCTTGTGGGGTGGTGGAGCCTGATTTCTGACGATTTGCAAACCAATCAAATAGTGACATGGCAAAAATTTATATTTTTATATGGGATGAAGGGTGCGATCGACCAGACTGAGAAAAAAGAATGAAGAGATTCTCACATCGGCTCGAACAATGGTGCTTGGCAGCCGCGCTGATGGTAATGATTGGTTGTCAAAACAGATCTCAGGCAATTGACTCGAAACCGCAATAACTATGATTTAAACCAGCATTCATTATAGGGGTTAACGTTTCTCATTTTCAGAGTCAGGAGATTCTTCGTCGATCGGGCTGAGCAACAGCAGCGCCATCCACTGATCTTGAGGGCGCACCTGTAAAGCGGTAGGACTTCCAATCCCAAAATAGGAGGTCGAACCGAGATCCAAAATTCTCGCAGGAATCTCATGGGCAAGCAAAACTTGTTCCATTAGCTCTGCTTCCCAACGCGTGGAGGCAGTCTTTAGCGTGATCCAAGACACGTAGATAAAGTTCCAAACATACCGTGATTTTACTTCGATAGTCTTTATAAATTGTGGGAATTATGAACCCATCACCCGCTCTAAGTCAGTCCACGCATCTATCTGCCGTTTCGTTATGACTATTTCGACCATTTCTCACCTGGTAGGTTCCTCTGATTATCAGGCGATCGCCGATGATGCCCTCAAGGATGAAGATAACGCGGCTTGGGTGATGGAACTTGAGCCACCGATCAGAGATGCTTGGGTTGAACGAATTGGCTGGATCAGGTTGGCAGATCGACTGGCAGAAGACGAATTGCTCAAACCCGGTAGCTCAGAATTTCAGCGATTTTATGACGACTGGAAATGGGTGATGGAAACGGGTCAAGTGCAGCCTGCGGGCATTCACCAAAAGGAATTTGAGCGGATGCACGATCGCTGGTTCACAGACCCATCTGATGCCGTTAGTCGTTTATCCATCCAATCATGGGATCGATATCTTGCAGCGATCGCCACCTATCATCAAGATAATCTGACGGTTGCTCAGATTGCTGATTTTGAAATCATGCTAGAAGAACTGGCTGGGTCATTCTTTCAGGTGTTGCCCTTTTCGATGCCGCATCACTGGCAAGCGGTCGGCTCGTTTGGCGTAGTCGATCAGTTTTACAACATTCTGCGCGACCTGCGAGAAGATGCCGAGCAGGGAATTTGTTATTTGCCGACTGAGTTGCTCGATCGGTTTGGGGTCAGCCGCGCCGAAATTTTAGAATTGCGGGCGTGTGAAAATTTGGGTTATCGCCCGATGATGGAGTTTTGGATTCACGATTATTTGCCGCAGCTATACCGCAAATCATGTCCATTAATTCTGGCACCCGATTTGCATCCTTCTTGGCAAATGCTGCGAGATTGGTCACTCAATCGCTATCAACGCATCGAGCGCGTCTTTCGTCGCTGTGACTATAATTATGTGCTGTTTCCTGAACTCTATTGGCACGAAGTCAAGCGAGATTTGGTGCTGATGCTACCGGGGTTGTATGGTCGGCGACCGCGCAATCGACAATCTAGCTCAACGTCTTATCTGACTCGCACCGATAAACTATTTCAGATTGCTCAACTTGAAATGCCTTCTGAAGCTAAATTTAAGAAGGTTCCCTTTTTACGGTTCTTCCGATCGCTGCAACAGGTTAGTTAGAAAGCTAGTGAGGTGTCATTGATCAAGGACTCGCTTCAATTACAAAAACTGGCGGATTTAACTTACAAATCGGGATTTCATTCTCATGCAACTCCCTAAAGAAACTTTATTCGGACTCTCGCTGTTTCCCTACCTGGCATTTCTGTGGTTTCTCACCCGGTCTAAAGCTACGCCTCGGCTAGCGCTGATTGGCTTTTATATGACGCTAGTGTTTGTCGCAGTCACGATTCCCGCAGGCATTTATGCTCAGGTTGCCTATCACGATCAGCTAGCCAACGTAGACTGGTTACATGGCAGTGCAGAATCATTCTTGACCCTTTCTAATATTCTGGTGGTGCTAGGGTTCCGACAAGCGATTATTGAGAACGAGCAGAAAAAATAGTTGGATCGCTAAACTCTACGGATTGAGATCGCGCCCTCCGAATTAAGATAAACGCAGTCGTGTCAACCTGCTGCCATGAGCTATTGCTTAAACCCCACTTGTGCCGAACCACAAAATCGCAGCGAGGCTGAAGTCTGTCAGCACTGCGGCTTGATCGTGCAACTGCAAAACCGCTACCGGGCGATTAACCCGATCGGGCAAGGCGGGTTTGGCAGAACGTTTCTAGCAGTCAACGAGGCAGAGCTTTTAAAGCCTCGCTGTGTGATTAAACAGTTTTTTCCGCAGCAGCAGGATGCAAATCTGCTCAAAACCGCTTCTCAGCTATTCCAGCGCGAGGCACAGCGCTTAGAGCAGCTAGGACATCACCCCCAAATTCCGACCCTGCTGGCTTATTTAGAACAAGATCACCATCAATATTTGGTTCAAGAATGGATTGATGGACAGACTTTAGAACAAGAATTAAAGATGGGGGCGTTTACTGAAAATCAAATTCGTCAACTCTTACAAGATTTGCTGCCAGTCTTGCAGTTTATTCATCACCATCATGTGATTCATCGGGATATTAAACCTGCCAATATTATTCGCCGTAGGGTCGATCGCACTCTCGTTTTAGTCGATTTGGGGGCTGCAAAATTTGCTACCGGAACGGCTTTGCTGAAAACCGGAACGATGATTGGCAGCGCAGAATATACCGCACCAGAGCAAATTAGAGGCAAGGCGGTGTTTTCGAGCGATCTCTACAGCTTGGGCGTAACTTGCATTCATCTACTCACGCAAATGTCGCCCTTTGATCTATTTGATGGCACCGAAGGACAGTGGATCTGGCGTGATTATCTCACTCATTCTGTCAGCGATCGCTTAGGGAAAGTTTTAGACAAACTATTAGAAAGTGCGACTAATCGACGCTATCGATCGGCAGAGTCAGCGATCGCTGATTTATCGTCTGCTCCACAACTTGAGGTGTCCCGTTCAGTTGAGCCGACGACACCCTGGCAAACCATTGCTGAAACTTTAGTCAACCCACTGATCGCGTTGGATATTGAGCCAGCAAAACCCTTAGCGACTGCTGCAAAAAGTGGAGCGGCTCGATTCGCCTCACGCCAGCATTTGAGAATTAGCAATTGGTCATTTCCAGCGGCGCTGATTGTGTTGAGCCTTCCCATATTTTTAATGAGCGTCCTTCGCGCCGTTTCTTCACCCCGCCATTATTCTCACGATTTTGCAAAACCCGCGTCTCAAAGCGCCACGATCGTGGCTCCTCACTTACCCGTCACGGTTTCGATCTTAATGACCGATCGCGCCTGGGTTTCAATCACAGTAGATGGAAAGCTTGAGTTTGAGGGCGTTTTGCCTGAAGGAATTCGCCAAACCTGGACTGCTGATCAGCAAATTATCTTACAGGCAGGAAACGCGGGAGCACTGGTGGTTTCATTTAATCAAACGCCTGATCAAGTGTTTGGGAAATTTGGTGAAATTAAAGAAGTCATTTTTTCAAATTGAGAATGCGTTTTTAACCATTCGCCAATAGCATTCCCAATGCGACAATAAATGGCAAATCGTTCGTTTTGAAACCCGCATTGCTAACTCAATCACGCTACGCGATCGCTCTTCACACTAGCAGCCCTGATCTAGGGTTGGCAATTAGCAACTTTACAGGCGACTCACGCCAACAGGTTTGGCAATTAGGACGCGATCTCTCAACTCACCTACATCAGCATTTGTCCGATTTTTTGGCTCCGCAGACCTGGGTAGATCTAGCATTTGTCGCTGTCGCAACCGGGCCTGGTGGTTTTACCGGAACGCGCATCGGCGTAGTCACTGCGAGAACTTTGGCACAGCAATTACAGATTCCCCTATTTGGAGTGTCAAGTTTAGCCGCGATCGCCTACACTCATGCCGAGACTGAAGGCACGATCGCCGTGCAGATGCCAGCCCAGCGCGGAGAGCTATACGCCGCAATCTATCAAACTTCTTCAGCAGGGCTGACGGCCCTGGTTCCAGATCTCGTACTCACTGGCTCAGTTTGGCAGCAGATGCTTTCAGCCTTAAGCGTGCCCTATCAATTAATTGAGGCAGAAGCTGACCAAGGTGGGCGTGTCACCACGGTGCTTAAACTCGCCCACCAACACTGGCAACAAGGCGATCGCCCCAACTGGTCAGAGGTGCTTCCGTTTTATGGTCAGCACCCCGTTCAGCACTGACCACAAACACTATCCTCTCAAACCTGTGAAGCGCTAAGAATGCTACAAAGGATGTGCTGTGGCAGCGTCTTTCTAGAGACGGGTTCTTATGATGGATACCTACTCCCTTCAACGGCTTCAGGCAACGCTGATTACGCCCGAAAGCTTTCAACCCTATGGTCAGGTGATTAGCGCTTCAGAAGATGGCAAACCCTTTGACGATCGCGATGCCCAACTACAGATTCAAAACGGCATTCCTCGGTTTTATATTATGCGATTGCCCGATCGGGGTCGTAAGTTTCACCATATTACTCGCCACAAGCTGTGCACTCAATGTTTGGGATCGCTCAACGGCAAAGATTGGCTGATGGCAGTTGCCATAGGGGTCAATGATCATCCTGAGCTAGAAAGCCTCAAAGCCTTTCGCATTCCTGGCAATTGCTTCATTAAGCTAAACGTGGGCACCTGGCATGCCGGGCCTCATTTTGATGCCAGTGCTTTAGAGTTCTATAATCTGGAACTCAGCGACACGAATATCAGTGACCACGAAACCTGCGATTTGCTAGAAACCTACCATGTAGAGTATGAGATTATTTAGAATCGTGATTAGATTAATACTCAAACTTGTGTGAGGAACCGTGTCCTCATGCGGATTTGTCACATTCACAAATCAAATGGGTATCAATCGAGGTATAGCTGAAACGCTTCTGCCACTACTCTGACATTCGGTTCCTCCAACATTCCGACGTGATCGCCCGGAATTTCATGAACCTCGACTCCTCCAGCCGCAAACTCAGCCCAGCCCGATCGCGGGTCAGCGCCAAACTTAATGCTGACTTGCTGATCTTGTGCCCGCAGAAAAACGATTCGACCCGGATAGACTTGGGGAGCGTAGACATCGTTTGCGCCTGAGTTCTTATGCGCGTAGAGAATATCTTCTAACGCCTCTGGGAAGGGACGATTGCGGGCGCGATAACCCCACTGATAGACTTCTGCCAATGCTGGGTATTTGAGAGTCCGTTCTAACCATTCCTTTTTAAGCTTCTCTGAAACTTGGGTCAGAGTCATCTGCAAAAGCTGCTGAGAATAGGCAATGAGGCGCGACTGTAACGGCAATTTCCTAACCACTGTTAAAGGCGCAAGCGTATCTAACAGTGCCAGCAACGCGACTTCTTGTCCTTGCGCTTGAAGCTGTTGGGCCATCTCAAACGCGATCGTCCCTCCAAACGATATGCCCATTAGATGATAAGGGCCCTGGGGCTGCACGGTCTGCATCTGCTGAATGTAGTGAGTGACCAGGGCTTTAACCTCATTTGGCGGAGCATCGGGCTGATCGCTCACTTGGGCAGCCAGCCCATAAACAGGTTGGTCTAACCCTAAGTGCCTTGCTAGGGGGCGACAGAAACTCAGTCCTCTTCCTAAAACGTGGATTGCGAATAGGGGCCGCTTAGAGCCATTGGGTTGAATCGGTGCGATCGCCGAACCCGATATCACCTTTTCTGGCTGCTGAAGCAAGATTGCCTGCTGCTCGATGGTAGGCGATTGAAAGATCGCCGCAACTGGCAACCGTTGCCCGAAGGTTTTCTCAATCTGATTCACTAGGTTGACTGCGAGTATTGAATGACCACCCAACTCAAAAAAGTTATCGGTGATGCCGATCGCGGTGATTCCTAATATCCGTTGCCAAAGTTCTGCAAGCTGACTTTGAATCGCAGTCTGAGGAGCCACAAATGCTTTTGCATCGGTTCGAGTGGCTTCTGGGACTGGAAGGGCGCGGCGATCGACCTTGCCGTTTTGAGTCAACGGAATTAGATCGAGGAACACGATCGCCGATGGCACCATATATTCGGGAAGTTTTTCTCGCAGAAAGTTGCGAAGATCGTTAATAGTCGGTGGGTGCCCATCTGCACTCACAACATAGGCAACGAGCCGTTTGTCTCCAGGCTGATCTTCTCGTGCCATGACCACCGAGTCTGTGATGGCAGGATGCTGAGACAGCACAGCTTCAATTTCACCTAACTCAATGCGAAAGCCCCGAATCTTAACTTGATGGTCAATCCGACCGAGAAACTCAATATTGCCATCAGGAAAAAACCGCGCTAGATCTCCAGTGCGATAAAGACGAGATGATGAACTCAAAGGATTCGCAATAAATCGTTCTGCGGTTTTATCGGGGTCGGTGTAGCCCGATGCTAGACAATCGCCGCCGATATAAAGTTCGCCAGTGACTCCGATCGGGCAGGGGTTAAAGCCAGCATCCAAAACGTAATATTGAGCATTCTGAATGGGTTTGCCGTAAGGAATGCTTGCCCAATTGGGGTTAACGTCACCAATGCGATAGAAATTTGACCAAACCGTTGCCTCGGTCGCGCCGCCTAGCGAGACGACTTCAACCCCTGGAAAAGTCTCTTTAAGGGCATCGGGAAGCGTGACTGGAACCCAATCTCCGCTCATAAAGACCAATCGCAGGGCGCTTTTCTGAGGTGCGATCGTGGAGAAAAATGGCGCTAATTGCTGCAAAGCGGGTGGGGCAGAATCCCAAAACGTAATGGGTTCGTTTTGCAAGATGGTCAGCATTGCTTGCGGATCTCGCACCTCTTCGCTAGAGACGACTCGAATCGAGCCACCTGCTGCCAGCAACCCAAACACGTCATAAACCGACAAGTCAAAGCATAGGGATGTGATGAACAAAACTCGATCGCAAGCGTTAACCTGAAACGTGCGATTGACCCACTCGATCAAGTTAATCACTGGCTTGTGTCGGACAACGACTCCTTTGGGCGTTCCGGTTGAGCCAGATGTGAAAATGACGTAAGCCGTATCATCGGGACTGCTTTGTCTGGGCAGATTATGAGTCGGCAACTGACGCAGAGCAGACGGCTCCCAAACTTCTAGAGGAGTGGACAGTGCAACGGATGGAGTCTCGGCGGTCGCGTCTAGACAAATCAAATGCGCTAGATCAGGAAGCTGTGGCTGAAGTTCTTCAAAGGTCGATCGGTGAATGGGTTGCGAGACCACGCAGCGAACTGACAGCGACTCTAAAATCCACTGCACTCTCGCGTTAGGAAATGTTGGCTCTAGAGGAATGTATGCACCGCCCGCCTTGAGAATTCCTAGCAGCGCCGGAATCATCTCTAAGCCTCGGTTCAGATAAACACCCACAAAATCGCCCGCCCCGATGCCTAACTGCTTGAGGTGGTGCGCTAATTGATTGGCTTGCTGGTTTAGTTCTCTATAAGTGAGAGTGTGCGTTCCATAGACAACGGCGATCGCGTCAGGAGTCTGTTTGGCTTTGGCTTCAAACAGTTCATGCAGACAGCGATCTTGAGCATAGGCGGCGGCGGTGTCGTTCCATTCTGATAGAAGCTGATGGCGTTCGGCGATGGTGAGCAATGGCAACTCAGCCAGCCGTTGAGAAGGGTGGGCAACCATGCCTTCTAGCATTGTTTGAAGATGACCGAGCATTCGCTGAACGGCGGCTTGATCAAATCGAGTCCGATCGTAGGAAATCTTGAGCGTTAACTCTGATCCCAAACAAGCAATCAGCACGAGGGGAAAAGATGGCTGCTCTAGAAGCCGAATCTCTCGATTTTGCCAGTTTCCACCCTGCTGCTGAAGCCGATCGTTGAGGTCATAGCTTTCAAACATCACGATGCTTTCAAACAAAGACACCCCTGGCGAGATTTCGCTCCAAGTTTGCACCTGAACGAGGGGCGTGTGTTCGTGAGGGCGGATGGCAAGGTGTTGCGATCGCAATTCTTTCAACCACGGCACTAGAGAAGTGTCAGGGTCAATCTTGACTCGAACGGGCAGTGTGTTGATCAACAGTCCTACCATCGATTCGGCACCCGCAACCGTCGATTTTCGGCAGGCTCTCGTTGCGCCAAACACCACATCTGGCTCACCCCTATATCGGCTCAACAGCAGCGCCCAGGCACCTTGCACGATCGTGTTAAGCGTCACCTGAGATTGATCAGCAAATGACTTTAACCCAGTCGTCAACTCGCCAGACAGCCGAATCTTGGCTTCGTCGTGTCCGACTTCGGATTGCAGTTGATTTGACGCTTGGGCAGATAAAAGCGGAGTTGGGTTCTGAAAGCCCTTCAGCAGTTGTTGCCAAAAGCTTTGAGAGGCTGAGAAATCTTGCTGTTGCGTCCACTCGATGTAGTCGCGATAGGGGCGCGGACTCTCTAAAGATAAGCTGTCACCTTTGCAAAACGCCTCATAAAATGCAAACACTTCTTGCAGCACCAATGGGAACGATCGCCCGTCTAGCAAGATGTGATGGAACGTCCAGATAAACTGATAGTCAGCGTCTGCTAATCTAAACAACGCAAACCGCATTAGAGGCTCGTGATTGAGAGATTGAGTCAGGTCAAACCCTTGTTGACGATCGTGCTTTAAGTAAGCAGCTAGACGATCGCGTTGCTCATTTGGAGTGTCACTCCGCCAATCTTGTTGTTTAAGTGGAAGTCTGACCCACTCATGCACGACCTGAGTCGGCTCGTGGGTGCTGTCCCATGCAAAGCGGGTTCTCAGAATGGGATGACGTTCTACTGTGCAATTCCAGGCTTTGAGAAACTTTTGCGCGTTGATCGCTTCTGGCAACCCACACACCATCTGCTCAATGTCAATTCCCGATCGAGGCTGATATAAGCTGTGAAACAGTATTCCTTGCTGCATCGAAGACAGTGGATAAGTCTCTTCGACCTTTTCTTCAAACATTGGCGCACCTTGTGCGGCTTGTGCGGCTGCGATCGGTTCTCTTCTAATCGTTGGGTAAGCTGTTAGCTGATGGCTCGTTTCGTCTGACTTAAGGGGATTTGATAAAACTTTTTTACTTGCGCTCACAGGTGACGACCTCGTTAAATCCAGGTAAACAAAGCAGCAATGAATATCCGAACATTTGCTGAGTGAAAATTTAAGGGCAGTTAAGCGCTAAAACATCTGATGGCTTAAAGGTTTTTTTTAATCGCTACTGCGGAATATTAGGGGGGTTGTCAATTCGTTTTGAACATCAAAAACTCAGTAGAATTTACTAACTCGTGTTGGTATCAATTATTGTTAATTGATGATCATAATCAAACTTCTATACAGAGGATTTCACTCAATCTTCACCGTTGTAGAGAAGTGTTAGTAACAAGGTTTACTTGACTTAAGTAACCTTTGCCTGATCTTAACTACTGAACTACCAGCGATCGCTCTTAGATCGGTATAGTTTCCCCAGAGTTAGGATGGTTTACTTTTATGAAAGCTACGTGAATTATCTGTAAATTTACTGACTTAGCCTTGCGATCGTATCTGACATTCAAGTAGAAATAGAGTCATCACTGGACATAAGTTTTTTAGATTAACGAGAGCTTGCAAAAACTGTTTCTCGATCGGGTTACTTCTAATCGCTAACCATCGACCTAACCTCTTTGCCGAAGGGGATTAGGTCTTTTTTGTTGTTCCAGGATTGTTTTTACGATCGATCCCTTACTTTCGACAGAGGAGGCATGGGGGTTGGAAGGTTAGGGTTAGTCGGAATATTCGCGAAAGTATATTGATTTAGGCTGACTAAACCCTGTTCAGCCAGGTCTTTTGTTGGGTTAAACTTGTGCAAACGCTTAGTGATTGCGATTTGACCTAACTTACAAAGCACATCAATTTAGGAACGATTTATGACTTCAAAAAATAGTCAAAAGACAGTCAAGATCCTTGCTGGCATTGCCGGAGTTTTGGGCACCAGCGCCTTGTTGGGTCTGCCCTCCCTAGCTTTGATCCGTTCTCAGTCGTCACAAACTACGCAACCTCAACCACTCTTATCTCAATCTTCAGGAGGTAGCACAGGTGGAGCTTCTAATGGTGGCACTGGCTCAAGTGGTTCAATGACTCCGGGTAGTGGAGTTGGGGGAACGGGAACTCCTAGCACAGGCGGAATGTCTAGCCCTGGGATGGGCGGCTCGAATGGGGGAACGGGAACGACTAACACCACAACTCCAGGCGCGGATGGAGTATTCAGTCCGGGCACGGGTGCAGGCGGGACGATGGGCGGAACCGGAACGACTAATACCACGACTCCGGGTGCAGGCACATTCAGTCCGGGCACGGGTGCAGGCGGGACGACTAACACCACGACTCCGGGTGCAGGTACTGGTAATTTTGGCACGGGCACAGATGGCTCTACGGGCGGAACCGGGACGACTGACACCACGACTCCGGGCACAGGTGGAGTATTGAGTCCGGGAACGGGCACGACTGATAGCACGGGCACGACTGGGGGAACGGGCACGACTGATACCACGATTCCAAACACGGGCACAGGCGGGACGACCAACGGAACGACTGGCGGCGTAAGAGCGCTCTGGTAGGGTAGAGTGTTTGGCGATCGAGAGATTGTAAACTCAGTCGTGCTCGTTGCTCCGAAAGCTCACCCGGAACTCAAGTTCTGGGCTAATAGCGGAAGTCCATTGAAATGGACTAAAACTCTGGTTTCTCTGATTTAGTGCTCTTCAGAGCACTTTCGCTATGAGCCAGGAAATTCACTTCCGGGTGGGCTGCACCGAAGCAATATGGCATAAGATATTGGGCATACGCGATCGAGGTGCGATCCGTAGCGCTCACACGCGGACGCGGCAAGATTCAAAGTCCCTCCGATGTTGGGTGAGGTTGGGTCAAAGCATCTTATATTTAATTCTACTTAGCTACTTAGCTGCTGAACAAAGCAGCGATCGCGGTTATGAAAAAATATTTCTCTAAACCTTCGTATCTATTTTTTGTTGCAGCAGGGTTAGCGTTGGCGCTGCAAACGTCACTGATTCTGAGATCTAAAGTTCACCCCGATCGCGTTTCTCAGGTTCCACAACCTCCCGCTATTTCAACAACTCCGACTCCTCTAGCTTCACCTCAAGTTGCTCCAGATTTAACCCCGCGTTTGGTGATCAGCCTTAGCAATCGTCGCGTCACTCTCTATTCAGGTAAAACTCAGATTAAGAGTTATCCGATCGCGGTGGGTCGTGCAGGTTGGGAAACACCGACGGGCGAGTTTAAGGTGATGGATATGCAGCAAAACCCGACCTGGATCAATCCATTCACCGGAAAGCCGATCGCCAGTGGTGATCCTAAAAATCCGTTGGGTGCCTACTGGATTGGATTTTGGACAGATGGCAATAACTGGATCGGCTTTCACGGTACGCCAGAGGCTAACTCTGTGGGTCAAGCGGCATCGCACGGCTGCATTCGGATGTATAACCGAGATATTGAAGCGCTCTTTCAACAAGTGAGCCTTGGCACCTCTGTGCGCGTGGTGCCTTAACCAAGAAGTTTATTAGGATTTACCGAAAGAGAATAACCAGGCTGTACCCTATGCAAGGGCACGATCGTTCTTTAGAAAACCGGATCAGTTTGAGCAGGCAAATCACTATGCCTGGCTCTGGTCTGAACATTTAGAACGCTCCTCAATTGCAAAGTTGGATAAGGAAACAGACATGGTTTTACCCGGAAGTGGCCACGGCATGGCAGCAGGCATGGCGGCACTACAGCTCTTCTATAACCTCTCGACCGGATTATGGAATTCAACCAACTGGTGGAATTCTGCAAACGCATTAGAAACAACGATCGATTACTCTGCGGCTACTAAAACGATAACTTATCGGGGCAATATCTTTAACACGTTTGAGAAAAACAAAAACAGTCGATTTCTCAATCCCTGGTTTTATGATGATCAGGGCTGGTGGGCACTCACTTGGATCAAAGCTTATGATCTGACAGGTGAAACACGCTATTTAAACATGGCGAAGACAATTTTTAATGACATGAAGCAGGGTTGGGATTCGACCTGTGGCGGTGGCGTTTGGTGGCATAAGAAACGAGAATATAAAAATGCGATCACAAACGAGTTATTTTTAACAGTTGCAGCCCGATTGCATCTAAGAACGCCAGGAGACAAAGGAGCAGGAAGTTATTTAGATTGGGCAAAGCAAGAATGGAAATGGTTTAAGAAAACCAAGATGATCAATCAGAAAAATCTCGTGAATGACGGAATCAACAACGCTTGTAAAAATAACGGACAAACCACCTGGACTTATAATCAAGGCGTGATTTTAGGCGGTTTAGTCGATCTTTATAAAAGCACGAACGACAAAGAATTGTTGACTCAGGCACACGCGATCGCTGAGGCGGCAATCACTCATTTAGCGCCCAACGGAGTCTTGCAAGAGCCATGTGATCCAGCAAACTGCGGTGAGGATGCTCCGCAGTTTAAGGGCATCTTTATGAAGAACTTGGCTTATCTCTATCAGACTTCTCCTAAACCAAAATATAAGAAGTTTATTACTGAGAACGCTCGATCGATCTGGTGGCAAAGCCGCAACCATCTCAACCAGTTTGGGTTTAGCTGGGCAGAAGAGTTTGACATCGCAGATGCAGCGCGGCAAAGTGCTGCACTCGACACGTTGAATGCAGCATTTTTGTTAACCAATCAACGTCGTGCTGATAATGCTAATAATGCTGATAACGAGCAGCGTCAAGACTTAGCAGATAATTCGAGCGAACCCGATCGCTTAACCGCAGATCGAAACCAGCAATGGCAAGCTTTCAACGTGAACCTGAATGAATTTGATCACTACAATCTAGTTCTTAGCAACGTGTTTGAAGACGGATTATTAACTTTGCAACCATCGCTAGCAGAGCTACCCTGGTCGGGTACGAATGCGCTAAATTTGCCCTCACCCTTTCCAAAAGATTGAGCTTGCAGCAGATTTAACTGACTCTCCAATGTCTCTCAAAGTTTGGGCGATCGGGGCTTGGTGGTGCAAAAACACTCGCGCACAGTTGCGTCCCGGCATTCCTGAAATTGAGCCGCCGGGGTGAGTGCCTGCGCCCGTTAAAAATAGACCCTCGATCGGAGTTTTATAGTTTGCTAACTCTGGCAACGGACGGAAAAAAATCATCTGATCAAGCGTCATATCAATGTGATAATAATTGCCTTTGAGTGCGCCTAAGCGATCGCTCAACTCTGCCGGACTTTCGACCCGCCGCGCGATCGTCGCTTTTTTCACATTTGGCGCATAGTCTGCAAGTTTATCGATCACGCGATCGGCAACTCGATTCTTGATTTCATCGGTCCAGCCTGTGCCGTTGAGTCCGGTTCCTGCTGCGCCTTCGATTTGGTAGGGGGCAAAAAATTCGATCCAAAGCGTGTGTTTGCCTTCGGGTGCCATTGTCGGGTCGAGCATTGTCGGCTGCACAATATACATCGATGGATCGGCATCGGGAATTCTGCCGATCGCCGGATCGGTGTGAGCAATTTCAACGTGTTTAACAGAATCTGCAATCAAAATCGAGCCGATTAGAAATTCATCTTGATGCTGATATTGCTCAAATTTCAACGGTTCTGACATTGCTAGATCGATTTTGAGAATTGTCTCATTGTTGTTGACGATGCGACGATCTAAGCGATCGCGCAACTCTGAATCGGCTTGATTAACATCGTTTTCGTCTACCAGATGCAAAAACAATCGTTTTGCGTCGATGTTAGAAATCACGCCTCGCGTCGCTCGATATTCAGTTCCGTTGTCAAGTCGCACTCCCACGGCTCGACCATCATCGACTAAAACCTGCTTGACTTGCTGATCGGTGAGAATTTCGCCGCCCAAACTTTTCACCCGTTTGACCAACGCCTCAACCAGCGCACCCGTTCCGCCTTTGGGTCGCGCCATGCCGGGATGGTGGCGCATTGACATCATCATCACGCCGATCGCCAAATTTTTCTGTGACGGCGGCGCACTTAATTCAGCCGCTAATCTCGCGAGTGGAGCTTTGACAATTTCGGTGTCAAACCACTCATTGAGAATATCTTCTGCACTCGTCAGCATCGTGCGAACAAAATCTAGCGCTTTGTTAGAAGAACCGACGATCGAGAAGAAATCTTTGAGTTTTTTGAGGTCATAATTGCCCAAAATATCGATAACCGACTTGGGCGGTGCGTTAAACATGGGAGTCATGGCGTTAATTGTCCGCCCCCACATATCGGTAAACTCTGCATATTTTTTGGCATCACGATCGCTATATCTCGCAATCTCCGCACAGGTTTTCTCAACCGATCGGTGCGCCAAAAAATACTTCCCGTCAGGGTGCGGACAAAAAACGACCGGATCGCAAAACAGATATTCCAGCCCGTATTTAGTCAGTTCTAACTCTTCGACTACTGGACCTAGATGAATAAATTCATGGTCGATCGCACAGAGATTAAATTTGAAACCTGGCGCACGATCGGGCATGGCTTCTTCAGTAGTTGCGGCTCCACCGGGAACTGGGCGCTTTTCTAACAGCAACACGCTGTAACCCGCTTTCAGCAGATAGGCTGCACAGACCAGACCGTTGTGACCTGCACCAATCATGATCACATCATAAGATTGCATTAATTTGCTCCACTTTGTTGTTATCCAGAAAATCGCGAACTCGATTCCACACTTGTTCTAAAAGATCAGGGCGATCGGCATCAAACCACTCAATACTAGAATCTGCCCGGAACCAGGTGCGCTGACGTTTGGCAAATTGACGAGTGTGTAGCACGATCAGTTTTTCTGCTTCTAATAGAGAAATGTCGCCGTTAAGATACTGCTTCATTTCGGCATATCCCAATGTCTCTAATAGGGGTATTTCGCCGTATTTTTCACACAGCGTTTTCACTTCTGTTGCAAATCCCACTTCTAGCATTTGTCGGGTGCGTTGCTCAATGCGGCGATCGCCCACCTCAACACTTTCACAATCTAACCCGATCTGAAGAATCGGATAACTGGGTGGATATTCTCCCTGCTGCTCGGTGATCGGGCGACCCGTGACGTAATAAACCTCCAGCGCTCTTAGCGTCCGCACCTGATCATGGGCGTGAATGCGGTGTGCAGACGGTGGATCGACTTGTTGCAAGAAGGCGTAGAGTTGGGGCTGTCCAAGGGTTTGAAGCTGCGATCGCAGCCCCATCTGCGGCGCAACTTTAGGAATTTTTAAGCCGCGCACGATCGACTTTATATGGAGTCCCGTGCCGCCCACCAAAAGTTTAGGACCCGGCGTTTGGATCAGTGCCTGCGCTAACCCTTGATATTGGGCTAGGGTTAAGGTTTCGATCGGCTCACAAATATCAATCAGCGCGTGCGGAACTAGTTTCTGCTCTGAAAGGGTTGGTTTTGCAGTTCCGATGTTAAACTCTCGATACACTTGCCGCGAATCGGCGCTGAGAATACTTGCATTTAACCACAGCGCTAAAGAAATCGCCAAGCTAGATTTTCCCGTTGCAGTCGCTCCACAAACTACAATGAGGAATGGTACGGGTGTATTATTAGATAAAAAGATTGGCTCAAAATTTGGTTCTTGGGGCAAAATAGGCTGATCCATCCCTCTAATAAACTTCGCTTGATAGTGGCTCAAAATCGCTTATAAGCCTTTTGTGTTAGAATTTATATAGATTCTATCCTCTGAATCCATTAGAGAGTTTCAGACCGCCCATTGGAGCGCTTCAACTATGACGACAAATTACGGTGCTGATCAGATTCAAGTCCTCGAAGGTCTTGAGCCTGTTCGTAAGCGACCGGGAATGTATATTGGCACTACAGGTCCGCGAGGACTTCACCACCTAGTTTACGAGGTTGTAGACAACTCGGTTGACGAAGCGCTGGCGGGCTATTGCAAAAACATTCAAGTCGCCCTCAACGAAGATGGCTCAGTGTCAGTCACAGACGACGGGCGCGGCATTCCGACCGACATTCACCCTCGAACCGGGAAGTCTGCTCTCGAAACGGTGATGACCATCCTTCACGCGGGCGGCAAGTTTGGCGGCGGTGGATATAAAGTCTCCGGCGGTTTGCACGGAGTCGGGATCTCGGTCGTCAACGCCCTTTCTGAATGGGTAGAAGTCACGGTTTGGCGTGAGAAAAAAGTCCATACTCAACGCTTTGAGCGCGGCATTGCGATCGGCGAACTGAAGATAAAACCCAGTCCTGAACCAGAGCGCACTGGCACGTCTGTCTCATTCCTGCCCGACTCGACAATTTTCGTCGTCGGCATTGAGTTTGACTATGCCACGATCGCCGGACGGCTCCGCGAACTCGCCTACTTAAATGGGGGCGTAAAAATCACCTTCACCGACAGTCGCCCCGCTTCTTTAGAAGACGGACAGCCCCACGTCGAAACCTACTTCTATGAAGGCGGCATTCGCGAATATATCAGCTACATGAACCGCGATAAGCAGCCTCTGCACGAGGAAGTGATCTACGTGCAGGGTGAGCGCAACAACGTTCATGTCGAAGTCTCACTGCAATGGTGCGTCGATGCCTACACCGACAATATTCTTGGTTTCGCTAACAATATTCGTACGATCGACGGTGGCACCCACTTAGAAGGTCTAAAAGCCGTTTTGACGAGAACGCTAAACGCGATCGCTCGTAAGCGCAACAAGATCAAGGAAGGTGAGCCTAATCTAGCGGGTGAAAACATCCGCGAAGGTTTGACGGGTGTGATTTCGGTCAAAGTCCCTGACCCAGAATTTGAAGGACAAACCAAGACCAAGTTGGGCAACACCGAAGTTCGCGGCATCGTCGATTCTCTAGTCGGCGAAGTGTTGACGGAGTATCTCCAGTTCCGTCCTGCCGTGTCGGATGCGATTCTCGAAAAGGCAATTCAGGCGTTTAACGCTGCTGAAGCTGCCAGACGCGCACGAGAACTCGTTCGCCGTAAGTCGGTTCTAGAATCTTCTACTCTGCCCGGAAAGCTCTCAGACTGTGCTTCTCGCGACCCCAGCGAATCTGAGATTTTTATTGTAGAAGGCGATTCGGCAGGCGGATCTGCAAAGCAGGGACGCGATCGGCGTTTCCAAGCAATCTTGCCTTTGCGCGGAAAAATTCTCAACATTGAGAAAACTGACGACTCTAAAATCTACAAAAACACCGAGATTCAAGCCCTGATTACGGCGTTGGGGCTAGGCATCAAGGGCGAAGAATTTGACTCGTCTCAACTGCGCTATCACCGCATCGTGATCATGACTGACGCAGACGTAGACGGGGCACACATTCGGACGCTGCTGCTGACCTTCTTCTATCGCTATCAGCGCTTGATGGTTGACCAAGGCTATATTTATATCGCCTGTCCGCCGCTTTATAAAATTGAGCGCGGACGCAACCACTACTACTGCTACACAGAGCGCGAACGCAATGCCCGAATTGCCGAGTTCCCTGCCAATGCAAACTACACGATTCAGCGCTTTAAAGGTCTAGGTGAAATGATGCCTCAGCAACTCTGGGACACCACCATGAACCCTGAGACGCGCACCTTCAAGCGTGTTGAGATTGAGGATGCGGCTGAAGCCGATCGCGTGTTCACGGTGCTGATGGGCGATCGAGTTGCCCCACGCCGCGAATTTATCGAAACTTACGGCTCTAAGATGAATCTGGCAGACCTGGATATCTAATTCTGATTCGCAATGAAATTAGACTAAAAGCGGCTATCTTCTAAAAATAGCTGCTTTTTATTTGGCACACTCTCCTACTCTGGTAGTCGCTACTCTGATTTTCGTTTTGACTTGGGCGGCGATCGATGTGTGCCGAAATACTTTTCACTGCGATAGCGTAGCCACACCCGCAACACTTGCGGAATCTGCTCTTTTTGTTCTTTCGTCAGCGTGTCGTAGAGGGCTAACGCGCGTTCTCGCTCTCCCCGACAGGCAGCGTTATTGTGAGCATCCCAATAGCTGCGGGCAACCCGAATCCGCCGACAGACTTCCTTAATTAGCGCTTCTCCAGTGAGCGGATTTTCCTGTTTTGCCATACTCAAGTTCTGTTGTCTAGCCGTTCGATCGTAGCTTGTCAGGCGCACAGTCTTTCTAAACTAAGACCAATATTTCTCTAGAAACGGCAACATTCCTTCAGCCAACTGTTCGGGATACTCTTCGTGCAACCCTAAAGAACCCGGCATTCGGTGAACCTGAACCCCTGAAAAATGGGCTAACACTTCCACCTCTGCACGAGATTTGGGCGGCATCTGCTCCCCAATCACCATCATCACTGGCACGGGCAACGGCTGAAACCAGTTAAACCAATCTTGCCGTTTTTTCACTGCGTCTAGAGCGCCCGTCACGAAAGCCGCCGAAGCAAATCTAGCGCCTCGCCGTTGGGTGGTCTGCCACTTTTGCTGAATCAAATCTTGTGTAATGTGTTCAGACTCAGCAAACACATGGCGACTAAGCATGAATTTTAAAAACCCACGAGTCGTGTTCAGAAAATAGAGAGCCTGCCCCACTAAAGGCAAGTTAATCAGCGTTTGTAAGACTTTGTAGAGGCGGCGATGTTCTCCCATCGCGGTGGGTAAAGGGCCGCGCCAAGTCGGAGAAACCAACACCACCCACCGCCAAGGAGCCGACGTGCTTCCTCTCGCCCGGCTTGCCAACTCCATCACATATCCGGCTGAGTGCCCTGCTGCAACGACCACCACTGGTTCAGAAAAGACCTTCTGAACAAAGCTTCGCAAAAAGGCTTCATAGAGGGCAGGCGTGTAAGCAACATGAGGGCGCGAAGACTCGCCAAACCCCACCCAGTCGATCGCGATCACTTGATATTTTTGAGACAGCAATTCTGCCAGGCCTCGCATTTCGGTGCGGCTAGACACGCTGCTGAGAGCCGGAAGCAGCAAAATAGGCTTTCCCTCTCCTAAGACTTCATAGACACCCGTGATGGGCTGATCTTTCCAAGTCCAGTGATGTTCTCGGACGCTGCCGCCAATGCCGATCGCTGAAGAAATCGTAGTTGTCGCGGCAGAATTATTGCTCATTCCGGTTCCCTCAGTCCTCAAATCTCTCAGATCATTAGCTTACACCGTGCGATACGCGGTTCTTCAAAGGGTACAAATGAGAACGGCTCTAACAAGGTGAGTGGAGAAGATCTAAATAACGAAAAATAGTCCGCAACAACCTGCTGCGGACTACAAACACACGACTAACTGTGAGAAGTGAATGATCTGAACCGTTATTGAGCCTTGCTTTGACGACGGCGTAAGAGCAGACCCGCAGCACCCAACCCGACGAGCGACAGCGTGACCGAGGGTTCAGGAACAGGCTTAACCAGGGCAGTCAAGTTCTTTTCGCCGATGTCAACCAAGAAAACCGCATCGTTAAAGTCACGATCGGAATTCTCGTTCTTGCCGCCCGTTGCGCCCTTAGCACCATAAAGGTCTTCAAAGCCCAGCAACAGATACTTTTTGTCAAAGCCATAAGCGACTAAGTGCTGAAGCCCATCCGCGTTTTGGATCGTCTGAGTGCCAAAAACGCTTGCCTTTGCTTTGCGATTTAGACCATCGGCGCGTAAGAAGAAATCGAGTTGAGAACCTCCTTTAATCTCACCGACTTTTACGCCGTCACCCAGTTTGAGCGCGTTACCGCCCCAAGCACCCATGCAGCCAGCACCCGCGCAAGAGATGTCTTTGAACAGCAGCCCCTCGGTCTTGGTTTTCCCGGCTGACGTGAACGCTAACTGATTTCTGTAGCCTGCACCTTCATTGATGAAGAAAGCAGACACGTTGTAATCATATTTCAGCCCTAGCTTGCTAGAGTCGAGTTGAAACTGCCCACTGTTAGGAATGGCAACGCCTTCTTTTTGCACAAACTTCTGGTAGGGTGCATCGTTAAAGCCAGTTTGACTTTTGCCATAAATGGTGGGTTGGGGCTTATCCCAAACAGAGCTAGACGATGACAAAGCGGTGGCTGGGGCGATTTGAGAGAAGGCTCCGGTGATAGCGGCTGCCGTGATAAATAGACTAGTTGCGAGTTTTGGGTTCATAAAATTTGTAGATAACGTGCAGCTAACTCTCAACTTGCTTGCATACTGAGGTGCTGTGTAACTTCTACTACTTCTAGCAGGGTTTGTATGCCATCGTCACTAGCTTTGATGATTCTTAGCCGACTCTTCACCAGAACCCCTGTCTTCTGGAAGTTATACGCATTTCTCATTAAGTTTTTAATACTAAATATTCAGCTTTTCTATGGGCTTTCCAGTATTTATACGTAGAGAAGAACAACTTACTACAGAAACTACGCATTCTTTTAGTTAGAGTTTGATAAGTTTTGATATTGCTTACTGAATCCTACGTTGAAAAAATAAGTAGTTTACAGAAGGCTCGGTGTCAATGTCTTACAAACTAGAGAGAAGTTGCGATCGCCGCAGGTCACAAAGACTCTAACTATCGATCGATGCGAAATAGCCGAGAACTCGCATACCGCCCAGGTCGGCGAATGACGTGTTTGCGAACAAACTGAGGAATATCTCCACGATGCCCCATGACTATCACAGCATCCCCTTCACTCAGAACTAACGCCTGACTGGGATGGGTAATCGTGGTGCCATCACTTTTGCGTAGCGCCACAATAATAAAAGTTCCTTTGCCGCGCACTTCAATATCTTCGATCGTGGCCCCCACCATTGGAGAGTTGTGCACGATCGCGAGTTCATCGACTTGAATATCAACTTGTGATAGCAGTTCGTTTAGACGACTGCGACCATCATCATTGCTCAGAAACTCCATAGTGGCAGGATGAGTAATCATGTGAGACATTCTCAAGGCGCTAATCGCAGCAGGCAGCACCACTTGATTGGCTCCTGCTAACCGAAGTTTTTTTTCAGTAGAAGGCAACTCGCCACGGGCAAGAATCATTAATTTAGGATTAAGCTCACGAGCGGTTAATGTGATAAAAACGTTTGCAGCATCATCGGGCAGAACTGTAGCCAAAACTTTAGCCCGATCGATACCAGCCGTATGTAATATTGCTTCATCTGTTGCATTGCCTATCCGAATTAAATAACCTGACGATTCAGCCATTGCAATCCGTTCAGCATTGTTATCAATGATCACGCAGGGAATATTAGCATCCAGCATCTTCCGTGCCAAAATTTGACCCATTCGACCAAAGCCACAAATGATTACATGTTGTTCTAACGTTTCGATGCTGCGTGTCATTCGCCTTGCTCCTAGTACTTTATTAATTTCTCCTTCTGTAATCATCTGAAAGAAACCGCCCACGATATAAACGGCTGAGGAAGTTCCTGCAACAATCACACAGATCGTGAAGACCCTCAGAGTTGTGCTTGTAATCGGATGGACTTCGCCGTAGCCTACGCCAAAAGTTGTGATCACAACCATATAAACGGCATCCATCAGTGACCAACCCGCTAGCATATAACCTGCTACAGCCGTGATCATCGTAGCGATAAAAAAGAGCGCTCCCGTGAGGATGCGTTTCAGTGATCCCTGCATGTGCGATCGCCTTAGTAAACAGCGAATAACGATGACGTAGTTGCAAAAGCATCAGTGCATTTAGACAACTAAAAAGCCATCACTTCATTCATAAACTGTTTAGGCGAGTTTTGTCTGTTTTGCAGTAGCAAGCGATCTAAAAACTCATCGTCCGCCTCTCAGCTTAAGACGCACCGATGGATTCCCAGTTTTGAGGCGTTCTCACACTTCATCAGGTAGACGAAAGGCGGACTCGATCTCTGTGGAGGTCAGGGCGATAAAATCTCTAAAATCTATGCTCCTTCAGGCTCTCGACTCTACTCGCCATGCGATCGAAATCGTCTTCAGTCAAATCACTACGCGCTTTCTATTTTTTGTTTCCTAACCAAAAATCTTCAATAAAAAGCAGCCCCTACCCGGTTTGGACTGCCTTTGTGTTAGACGATGAGCTTCTCAATCTGGATATATAATGCCGCAGTTAACTCTGGGGAACATCTTCCTAAAGGTGGATACCATAACTGCCTCTTGAACAACGTTTAACAGTTAACAACTTCAAAAATGTATTAGTCAGTACCGCGCTAAGTCAACGTTTCAGGATTAATTTGAGACGCGTTTTCGTTAGCGTCATGACTTATTTGTGGGCGCTTTGCAGTCATGTTTGGCTGTGATACTCAACGATACTCAAAGCACTAATGAAGGAGTTGGGGCCCTCACGAGAAAGACCGTTCACGTCGATCTCGATGCCTTTTATGCCTCGATCGAGCAGCGAGACAATCCTCGTTACCATCACACCTTTTACAGTGATATAGCAATTCCTGAACAGATGAAGTACATCCAAATTATTGCACTCAAGCGTTTGGAAATACTTCTAGCGAAAACATTTGAGTGAGACTCTCATAGTAGGGTTCACAGTATCTTGCTTGCTCTGGTGACAGGCAATTTCTGGTTTCTTTACGCAAGCCTGCAACCATCTGTCTGGCTAACTCCCAGCTCACATTCAAGCACGGATAGATCATGACACAGAGCGGAAACAACTCCTCCTCAAGCGCGGCTAGATTTCCTTCAAGCAGACACACCCACATATAAACCTGAAACATTTCAACGTCTCGAATGCTGGAGGTGCGGACATGGCAATCACTCAAAAGCCCTGAGTAACAAGTGTATGAAGGGTATAGCCGAATTACTTGATTGACAATTCGTACCGCAATTTCATCAACCTTTGACATGAGTTGTTGTACAGCTTGCAAGACTAAGGAGTCTTTGGAATGCCTTGCTGCTGCTCGGTAAGCCCGTTGTAAAGGCATATACAGATGGTCATCAAGCACTTTGGCATAAGTTGCAAAGCTTTCTTGCTCAACGACTGCCAGCATTTCCATCAACTGTAAGTAGCTAGGCGCAATTAAATATAAAACGCTCCAGTGAGTACTCACCCGATTGACTCCGGGATTCCATCCCCCGCATCACCACCTTGGCTAAGTCATACTGATTATCGAACAT